>DTPJ01000527.1 GCA_011334435.1 Candidatus Poribacteria bacterium
ATTGATGCTTTTGATTGAGAAGATCAGAGGAAAAGCCCTTAGCATAAAAAGACAGATTTTAATTCAGCAGATCGGCATTGGTTTCTTCATTATTCTTTTCCTTTTTGTCACTTATAATGATATTATCCGAATAATAACTAAAACATTTTAACAAAATGAAAAGACGAAATTCTCGCCAAATAAAAGTGGGTTCTCTGTTGATAGGTGGAGGTGCCCCAATATCAGTCCAATCCATGACCAATACAGACACTTGCGATGTATCAGCAACTATATCACAAATAAAAAGGCTTCAATCCGCTGGATGTGAATTAGTAAGAGTTGCTGTCCCTAATATAAAGTCCGCATCTGTCATCGGAGAGATAAAGGCGAATATATCAATCCCACTTGTCGCTGATATCCATTTTGATTATAGGTTAGCTTTGAAAGCCATAGAACAAGGTATAGATAAGCTCAGGATCAATCCCGGCAATATAGGTGATAAAGAAAAGATCAAGATGGTAGTTGAATCAGCGATGAAAAATGGCGTTCCAATAAGGATCGGAGTCAATTCAGGGTCTTTGGAGAAGGATTTATTAGAGAAATACGGACATGCTACACCAGAAGCGATGGTTGAGAGTGCGATGAGGCATGTTAAAATATTAGAAGAATTTGGATTCTACGATATAGTTATATCGTTAAAGGCATCTGATCCGTTGCGGACAATTGAGACTTATAGGCTCATATCTGATCGGGTTGATTATCCTTTGCATTTAGGCGTAACGGAAGCCGGGACTGTTTTCGCTGGCTCTATAAGGTCTGCTGTTGGGATCGGCGTCCTGCTTTCAGAGGGCATAGGTGATACGATTAGAGTATCGCTCACAGACGATCCTGTTCAAGAAGTGCGCGCTGGATATGAGATATTGAAATCGCTTGGATTGAGAGAACACGGCGTAACAATCGTTTCTTGTCCTACATGCGGGAGAACGCAGATAGATATTATAAAGATCGCGAGGGAAGTAGAAGCAAGGCTTTCAGATATAGAAAAGCCGATAAAAGTAGCTGTTATGGGCTGTGTAGTAAACGGTCCAGGAGAGGCAATGGATGCGGATATTGGCATAGCAGGGGGAAAGGGGTTAGGCTTATTGTTCAAAAAGGGCGAAAAGGTTCGCACTATCCCCGAAGAACAATTGGTCAACGTGCTTGTAGATGAGGTAAGGAAAATGATATAAATAAAGACATTTGCTAAGTTTTTATTAGTTTATAACTGCTTAAATACTATTGGGAGGTTATAATGGCATTTTCAATTGCACTGTTATGTATTTTCCTTTTAGGCATGGTGATAATAGGTATATGGGGGATGCGAAAAACATCTAATATCAATGATTTTTTCCTCGGTGGAAGAACCATAGGTCCTTGGATCTCAGCGTTAGCTTATGGCACTACGTATTTTTCCGCAGTCCTTTTTATCGGATTTGCTGGGAAATTAGGCTGGGGTTTTGGACTTAATGCCCTATGGATAGCCTTTGGCAATGCACTTTTTGGATCGCTATTAGCTTGGTTAGTCTTAGGAAAAAGAACCCGCAGTATGACTCAAAACCTCAATGTTATGACCATGCCCGAATTTATTCAGGAAAGATTCGGTGCAAAATATCTGAAACTGCTCACAACTATTATAATCTTTATATTTCTCCTCCCATATTCCGCATCCGTGTTTAAGGGATTAGGACATCTGTTTGAGGTTAATTTCAACATACCCTATGACTATGCACTTCTGATTATGATCTTGATAACGGGCATTTATCTTATACTTGGCGGATACTTCGCGATTACATTATCCGATTTTATACAAGGTTTAATAATGATCCTTGGTGCTATAACGATGGTATCAATTTTAGTAGATAAAGCTGGAGGACTATCAACAGCGATTTCTGCGATCCTGACCAATTATCATCAACATATCCCCCCTGAAAAACAACCAAGCGTGTTAATGTTAATATCACTTGTTATTATGACATCATTTGGGACGTGGGGAATGCCACAGATGGTTCAAAAGTTTTATGCCATAAAAGATGTAAATGTTATCAAAAAAGCGGCTATTGTTACGACAATATTTGCGATTATCATAACTTTTTCTGCCTATTTTACAGGCTCTATGACGCATATTTTCTTTGAAAAACCTATACTTAATGAGTCAGGATCACCAGATTTTGATAAGTTTATCCCTGAACTTTTGACAACACAACTTCCTTCAATACTTATGGCTCTTATACTCTTATTGGTTTTATCTGCGTCTATGTCCACGCTTTCCTCATTAGTCCTCGTTTCTGCGTCATCAATAGCAATAGATATGTATAAAGGGCATATAAATCCAGATGTGTCACCGAAAAATTCTTTAAGAGTTATGAGAATTTTAAGCGGAATTTTTGTCATAATCTCCTATTTCATCGCAAAATACAAGATCGCTATAATAGTTACGCTTATGTCTCTTTCATGGGGAGCAATTGCTGGTTCTTTTATGGCGGTATATCTATATGGGCTTTATTGGAAAAGGGCAACCCGAATTTCTGCTTGGTTCGGCATATTAAGTGGGTTGTCAGTTGTCATAATATCTTTCGCTATACTTGGTCTTAACGGTTATGATAAAAATGCCCCTATTATCGCATGTTTGGCAATGATTGTGCCGTTTTTTGTTATCCCAATAGTTAGTCTATTTACGAAACCTCCGATACAGGAAATTATTGATAGAGCATTCAAAAATGAATAGCTAATGAAATATAATAATCAAAACTAATGTTAAGAATGTAGAATCTTTCTGATATTAGCTTTGTAAATATTAGTCTTGTAAACCTGTATAGTGGAGGAATTAGATGTTATTTCAAAGAAACTTAAAGATGCTTATGCTGTCTGCTTTTTTTATGGCTATAATGGCTTTCAATGTCATATCCGCAGATTACCCACAATGGCGAGGCATAAATCGCAACGGTATATCCGAAGAAAAGGGATTGTTAAAGTCGTGGCAAGAAGGCGGACCAACTCTTTTATGGTCTGCAACAGGCATTGGGGCTGGTTTTTCATCACCATCTATATCCAAAGGTGTTATTTACGTCACAGGAAGAAAAGATAATAAAGAATTTCTTTCCGCACTTGATCTAAAAGGCAATATCAAATGGACGACAGAATACGGCAATGCTTTTACTGATTCATATCCAGATGCTCGTTCTACGCCGACAGTTGATGGTGACGCTATCTACGTTATCAGTGGAAGAGGCGAAGTTGTATGTTTTGATCTATCGGGCAAGATAAGATGGTCTGTTGATGCACTCAAAAAATTTGAAGGCAAATATGGCAGTTGGGGAACTGCAGAGTCTCCATTAGTTGTGGATGACAAGGTCATTTACACTCCTTGTGGTCGGAAAACTACAATGGTAGCATTAAACAAAAAAACTGGTGAAACCGTATGGATGACTGAAAGCCTTAACGACCAAAGCGGTTACGTTGGACCTATCCTTGCAAATATAGGGAAGAAAAAGCAGATTATAACTGTCACTGGAAGTTATGTGATCGGTGTTGATGCAGAAAACGGTCACATAGATTGGAAAGTCTCAAATAAAGATATTTCTTCACCGACAGATATTAATTGTGTTTCGCCAATTTTTCATAATGGGAGCGTCTTTGTCACAAGCGGATATAATGATGCAGGGGCGTTGATAAAAATATCTGATGATGGAATGCAGGCGACTGTTGCATGGGTCAATCCTGATCTTGATGTCCATCACGGAGGAGTTGTCCTTGTTGATGGATATATATATGGTGCTAATTGGATAAATAACGGTCAAGGAAATTGGGTCTGTCTTGATTGGAACAGCGGAAAAACCATGTATGAAACAAAATGGCGTAATAAAGGGTCTATCATTTCTGCTGATGGTATGTTATACTGTTATGAAGAAAATGGTATGTTGGGATTAGTAAAGGCATCACCAGAAGGCTTTAATGTTGTCAGTTCATTTAAAATCACGCAAGGCAGTGGTCCGCATTGGGCACATCCTGTAATTAGCGACGGAGTGCTTTATATGCGTCATGGCGACGTTTTAATGGCTTATGATATTAAAGCTAAATAAAAAGGAGACTGTATATGGCTATCAAATACCGTTTTGCATGTCATCTGATAACATGGGGCAATGAACCGAGACAAGACCCGGAGAAAGTCCTTAGTGAAGTCGCTTCTGCTGGATATGAAGGCGTTGAAGGTTTGCCAATAAAATCAGCAGAGCATCTCGTTGAAATGGCTGTGCTTGCATCAAAATACAATCTTCACATTGTAAACGCTGGCGGAGGATCAGCAGAAACAAGCATAAACTATAACATCACATTAGGCAATAAGGCTTCCGAAGTGCCAGCGTGCAGTAGGAGCAATTTTGGCGGTACTGATCCATCTGACGATGATTTTCGCAGGGCAGGTGAATCACTTAAAGACTACATAGCTTATGCAAAAGAACATAATATAAAGCCATTTCATCATGCCCACCTTTGGACTATGATTGAGACAGTAGAAGACGCTGAAAAAATGCTTAAATATGCACCGGGTCTTTATCTGCTTTTTGATACTGGTCATTTGACCGCTGCTGGTTCAAACGCTCTTGAGGTTTTTGACAAACTCGGAGATAAAATAGCCCACGTCCATCTAAAAGATTTTGTCGCTAACGATCCGAAAACATGGAATCACCGCAAAAGCAAATGGGGAGAAGAAGGCAGATTTGAAGAACTTGGCAAAGGAAATATGGGATTGGACGTTAAAGCTATATTGAAAGGATTAGAGGATATTGGCTATGATGGTTGGGTTTCTGTTGAACAGGATCAGGCTACGCATCATTCACCAGCGGAAACCGCAAAAGTCAATATGGAATATATAAAAAGCCTGCTAAACTTTTAGCTTAAATAGTCTGTGAATTGCAAGCGGACAAAACACAATGAGATTGTGGAAAGAATTTTATAAAGGCATAATCAATCAAAACCCTATTCTCAGACTTGTTTTGGGAACATGCCCTACACTTGCAGTTACAACGAGCGCAATAAACGGTCTTGCAATGGGGGTAGCAGTTACTTTTGTCCTGCTTGGATCAAATATAGTTGTATCACTTATCAGAAAAGCTGTGCCAGACAAAGTCCGAATACCTGTTTTCATTGTAGTTATCGCTTCGTTTGTTACTGCTGTTGATCTTTTTATGGCAGGATTCTTTTATGAACTACATAAGGTGCTTGGCATATTTATCCCTCTCATTGTTGTCAATTGCATTATTTTAGCTCGGGCAGAATCTTTTGCCTCAAAGAATAATGTCTTATACTCCATTTTTGACGCTTTGGGAATGGGAATAGGTTATATGTGTGCACTTATTGTGATGGGAAGTATACGTGAGTTTTTTGGCAATGGAACGGTGTTTGGGATAGATGTATTGCAACGTTTTGGCTATCAGAATCTTCTCATAATGATCTTACCTCCGGGGGCGTTTATTGTGCTTGGCTTAATGATCGGATTACTTAACCTTGTTTCATTAAAAATGGCACATAAATAAGATAGGCGATGTCTCATTCTGACAAATTTATAAAATTTAAGAGATATGTAAGCCAAAACAGGTTTTTAAGCAAGATAAGCAGTTGTCCATACAGGTCGCCGATCTGGGATAAAAGGGTTGCTGAAATTATAAAAAATCTTGGATCCGAAGCTAATGTCCTTGATCTTGGCTCTGGAATTCGTCGTCGGGCAAAACATATAATAAACCTTGAAATAGATGTGTTGCCAAACGTTGATATAGTTGCAGATGGTCATAATTTGCCTTTCAAAGATGCGGTATTTGATGCAGTTATAATTGAAGCAGTGCTTGAACATGTTAAAGATCCAAAAAGAATTATATCAGAAGTTAAACGTATTCTTCGCCCTTCTGGTTATATATGCGTCGCAATTCCTTTTATGCAAGGTTATCATGCTTCCCCAACAGATTATCAGAGATATACAATTGATGGGTTAAATGAATTGCTTTCGGATTTTGAAATGGTTGAATGTGGCTCGTGTGTAGGACCAACAAGCGCATTGCATTGGATCTTCAGAGAATATGTAGGGATATTGTTTTCATTTGGCAATATTTGGCTTTATAAGATCATATCGCTGTTTATTGGATGGCTGACGTTTCCTTTTGTTTATCTTGATTATATTTTATTGAATTATAAAAATTCGCACAATATCGCTTCTGCTATATATTTTATAGGTAAAAATCACACTTTTTAAAACTGTGTGGCGGATGACAAAAAATATACAAGATTCGTCCCTGTTGCTTGTAACGTAGCACTTTTTACAGTGCCTTAAAATAAGGGAGGATATTTATATGGGAATTGCAGGAAAAAAGGTCGCGATCTTAATTGCCGATGACTATGAAGATTTAGAGATGTGGTATCCTTATTATCGTATGAAAGAGGCGGAGGCGGAAGTCCATGTCATCGGAAACGTATTGAGTGCTGATAAGCTTAAAGGCAGACGAGGTTATATGGCAGATGTGCAATTTAGGACAGATGTATTAGACCCGTCTCAATATGATGCAATCATAATTCCGGGCGGATGGTCATCGGATCGCCTCAGTTGGTGTTCTGTAACATTAGATTTCATAAAGAGAGCTTATGAGTTAAACAAAATTATCGCATCTATATCACAAGGAGTATGGGTTTTATCATCTGCTGGGATACTGAAAGACAAAAATGTAACTTCCGCAATTAGTATAAGAGAAAATATCAAAATCGGAGGGGCAAATTGGACAGATACCGATGTCGTTCGTGATGGGAACATAATAACATCTCGCTCTACCTCTGATTTGCCATCATTTTGCCAAGAGATAGTAAAAGCATTATCTGAGTGATTGACCAAAAAAGCCAATCACCAGATTTATGTTTAATTATTTTTTATCGTCAACGACTTCATAATCAGCATCAACGACATTATCTGCACCTTGGCGAGGTGGGGCTTGATCAGTCTGTGACTGTTGATAACCTGCTTGCTGACCACCAGGTCCGCCTGCTTGCTGATACATTTTCGCTGATATTTGATGCCATACCTGCCTTAGTGCATCAGTAGCTGATCTGATCTCATTGGTATCTGAACCTTTAAGTGCCTCTCTGAGTCTACCAATAGCAAGATCAAGTTGACTCTTTGAGTTAGCGTCTAATTTATCGCCAAACTCCTTCATATTCTTCTCGGTTTCATAGATCAGTGCATCGCCAGCGTTCCTTGCATCTATTTCTTCGCGTTTTCTTCTATCTTCTGCTGCATGTGCCTCAGCATCTTTGATCATCTGATTGATCTCAGCATCGCTTAATTTGCCCGAGGCTTCAATGCGTATGCTCTGCTCTTTTCCTGTTCCAAGGTCTTTTGCAGAGACATTAAGAATGCCGTTTGCATCTATATCAAATGAAACTTCTATCTGAGGAACGCCTCTTGGTGCAGGAGGAATACCGTCCAAGCTAAATCTACCGATAGTCTTGTTATATATCGCCATTTCGCGTTCACCTTGAAGGACATGAATTTCTACCGATGGTTGATTATCTGACGCAGTGGTGAATATTTGGCTCTTTTTTGTTGGAATCGTTGTATTCCGATCAATTAGCTTTGTAAATACTCCACCAAGGGTTTCTATGCCAAGCGATAACGGCGTAACGTCAAGCAACAGAACGTCTTTGACGCCTTCGTCACCTGAAAGAATACCGCCTTGTATAGCAGCACCGATCGCCACAACTTCATCAGGATTGACGCCTTTGTGCGGTTCTTTGCCGAATAACTGTTTTACTACCTCTTGGACCTTCGGCATCCTCGTCTGTCCACCGACTAAAATAACCTCGTCAATATCGCTTGCAGTTAGCCCTGCATCTGCCAATGCTTGCTTACATGGTCCTACTGTCCGTTGAATTAGGTCATCTACCAACTGCTCTAACTTTGCCCTTGTTAGCTTGATATTCATGTGCTTAGGACCGCTTGCATCCGCTGTGATAAATGGAAGATTGATCTCTGTTTGTAATGTGGTTGAAAGCTCGCATTTCGCTTTTTCTGCTGCTTCTTTTAGTCTTTGAAGTGCCATTCTGTCCTGTCTGAGGTCTATTCCGTATTCCTTCTTGAATTCGTCTGCAAGATAATCAATTATTCTTTGGTCAAAGTCGTCTCCGCCTAAGTGTGTATCGCCGTTTGTTGATTTGACTTCAAAGACGCCTTCGCCAAGTTCAAGTATAGATATATCAAATGTTCCACCGCCTAAGTCATAGACAGCGATCTTTTCATCTTTTTTGCCTTTTCCTAAACCATAGGCAAGCGATGCAGCGGTTGGCTCATTTATTATCCTCAAAACTTCAAGACCAGCTATTTTGCCAGCGTCTTTTGTCGCTTGTCTTTGGCTATCATTGAAGTATGCGGGAACGGTTATGACCGCTTGTGTGACTTTCTCACCGAGATATGCTTCAGCAGTTTCTTTCATCTTTTTCAATATCATCGCTGATATTTGCTGTGGCATATACTCTTTGCCCTGAATTTCTACCACTGCATCTCCGTTACTTCCTTGAATTACCTTATACGGAACTCTCTTCTTTTCCTCTGTTACTTCGCTATATTTTCTTCCCATGAAACGTTTTATTGAAAATATCGTATTTTCAGGGTTAGTAATAGCCTGTCTTTTAGCTACTTGCCCAACAAGGATTTCATTATCCTTTGTGAAGGCGACCACTGATGGTGTTGTTCTCATTCCTTCTGCATTAGCGATGACTTGTGGGTCTCCACCTTCAAGAATTGCTACGCAGGAGTTTGTTGTTCCAAGGTCTATTCCGATTACTTTAGACATATTTAATCTCTCCTTTTTATTTTAAGATATGTATTTAGTAACTATAAATAAAAACTATTTATGAATGAAGCCTTTAAACCATTTAATAATTATAAATTCTCTTCTTATCTCCATAGTTTTTAAATTTGTGGATTGAAGTGCCTTTGCGACTATATTCCTGAAAACTGGTATATTAATAGGTTTTGTTATAAAACTATATGCTCCAGCTTCTAACGATGACGTTCTAACATCCATTGATTGCTCAGATGTCATTATTATTATCGGAATATTTTTGTTTATTCTTTTAATTTCACGAAGGACATGCAATCCATTCATATCGGGCAGATTAAAGTCAACTATCGCAAGATCAATAGCATGATTGGGCAACAATTGCAATGCAGGTCTCCCTTCATCTGCTTTGATAGTTTCATAGCCATCTCGTCTGAGTATTTGATCTATGGCATCCAAGCAATTTGGATCGTCATCAACTAATAATATTTTGTATGCCCTTTGGATCATTTCAGACACCTCATTCCATATTTACTGCCCGAAATTGATTATCTGTATTTAATTGCTTTTTTAGCAAATTAAAATCTCTGGTAATTTCCATAAAATAATATGGTTGATCATTATCTTTTGCAAAAGCTATGCCAATATAATATTAACGATAAAAGATGCTCTGATAGCTTGAAATATAAAGATTTTCTGTCTCCAAAGATTTATTGCGATCAGCATTGACAATGCCAATATGACATATATACAGATAACACTTGTCAATCTATGCCATTTTGACATAAAAAGGTGAAAAAAGCAAGACAAACTTTTCCAAAGCTCTTGACTTATAGAATAAAGAATTGTAATATCTGCATAGTCACAATAGATATTGGATTTTAGATTTTTAGATAATTAAAGTTAGGAGGGATAAAATTGGCTGAAAAAGAATATGGAGTTGGTATAGTAGGATATGGATTTATAGGGAAAATGCACACTTACGCATATAAAAGTATTCCGATCTATTATAACCCTGTGCCTGCAAATGTCCGTCTCGTAGGTGTCTGCACATCAAAAAAAGAAACCGCCGAACAAGCAGTTAAACATGGCGGATTTGAATTCGGAACAACCGATTATCACGATCTCCTGAAAAGAGATGACATACACATAATAAACTGTTGCACTCCCAATCATCTACATAAAGACATATTAATATCCGCAATTAAGGCAGGAAAACACATTTATTGTGATAAACCATTGACGATAAACATAGAAGATGCCCGTCAAATTATAGATGAAGTCAAAAAATCAAATATCGTCAATCAGATGACATTTCAATATAGATTTATCCCTGCCATTATGCGCGCTAAACAGCTAATAGATGAGGGGATATTGGGCGAACCTATGAGTTTTAGAGCGATGTATCTACACGCAGGATATATTGATCCCGATAGACCAATGAGTTGGCGATTGGATATAAATCAAGGCGGAGCTGGTGCATTGTTTGACTTAGGCTCGCATGTGTTAGACCTTATTAGATACTTGCTTGGCGAGTGTGAGTCTGTCTTTGCGACAACTGAGACATATATAAAACAACGTCCTGTCACAAAAGGAAGCAAAGAACGAGTAAACGTAAAGGTTGACGACCTATCTATCTTGATCTTAAAGATGAAAAATGGCGCCATAGGAACTGTTGAGGCATCAAGGATCGCCACAGGAGCAAATGATGATCTAAAAATTGAAATACACGGTCGTGATGGTGCGATAAAATTTAATATGATGGAAGCAAATTGGCTTGATGTCTATGATAACAGGGCAGAGGGCGAACCTATCGGAGGGCGAAAAGGATTTACAAGGATTGAAACTATCCATCGCTATCCATCGCCAGCGGTTTTTCCAGGACCGAAATTCTCTGTCGGTTGGGAACGTTTCCATATTGCCAGTATGTTCAGTTTTTTAACCAACGTAGCTAATCAAAGGTCTGAGCCTCCGACATTTTACGATGGCTTTAAGGTGCAGGAGATAATGGAATATGCCCTTATATCCGCAAAACAAGGCACTTGGGTAAACATTCAGTAGTTGACAATAAACATTCAGTAGTTGACAAAAGGTATAATACAGACATGACGCTACTTTGTATCTTAGGAGCTACGGCAGTTGGAAAGACAGAGATCGCCATAAATATAGCTTTAAAAATTAACGCAGAGATTGTCTCAGTTGATTCAAGACAGATATATCGCAAAATGGATATAGGCACTGCTAAGCCAACCGATGAACAATTGAAACTTGTCCCCCATCATGCTATTGATTGCGTTGACCCTGATCAATATTTTTCTGTGGCAGATTATCAAAACCTCGCAGATTTCGCTATCCATGACATAAAAGATCGTGGAAAAGTGCCAATGCTTGTCGGCGGTTCTGGCATGTATTTTCGTGCTGTAATAGATGGGCTTTTTGAGGGTCCAAGTTCAGACAAAGAATTGCGAAAAAGGCTCAAAAAAGAAGCTGAAATATTCGGCATTCAACATTTATATGAAAGACTCAAATCAATTGATCCTAAATCAGCGGACAAAATACATCATAACGATCTTATGAGGATCATAAGGGCTTTGGAAGTTTTTGAGTTGTCTGGCGATCGCATTTCTGATCTACAACAACAATGGAATAGCAAAAATCCGAGATATTCATTTATCGCCTTTGGTCTAAATCGCCCAAGAGATGAATTATATAAACGTATAGAATTACGAATTGATAAGATGATGAAAGATGGCTTTTTAGATGAGGTGCGCTCATTAGCTAATTATGATCGTGATCTGCCTTCTATGAATTGCCTTGGGTATAAGGAACTTCTCGCTTATATTGATGGAAAATGTAGTTTAGATGATGCGGTTGAACTCATCAAACGCAATACACGACACTACGCCAAACGACAGTTAACATGGTTCAGAAAGGATAATCGTATAAAATGGATAGACCTGTCAACATGCCCGTCGCCAGAAAGTTTTATAATAGATCAATTTTTTCAAATAACATTGAAGGTTTGAACATTAAAATTTAATATTTTTGTGTGGAGGTATAAAATGGCTATTATTAAGTATGATCCGCAAATTTATCACGACGTTTTGGGAAAGTTTGAACCAGTTTTAAGAATATCCGATGGAGACACAGTTATAACATCAACTGTTGATAACGCAGGTCATAACGCATTGGATAAAAAAGTTGCTGAAGGTATCAATCCGCAGACAGGTCCTTTTTATATAGAAGGAGCAGAACCGGGCGATATACTTGCAGTCCACTTTGATAAAATGGCGCCTAATAGAAAAATAGGCAGGGCATCTGTTAGAGTTGCATCTAACGCAGTTTGTCAATCATATCTTTCAGAGATGCCAAAGGATAGGATCATCTATGAGTGGGAACTTGATGTTGATAAATGGACAGCGACTTTGATCAATCCCGACCCTGATCTTGGTGGCATTGTCCTTCCATTATCTCCATTATTGGGCTGTTTCGGTGTCTCACCAAAAGATGAAGGTATCCCTGCGACAACTGCATCAACACATGGTGGAAATATGGATTATAACGGCTTCGGTGCTGGTG
>DTPJ01000014.1 GCA_011334435.1 Candidatus Poribacteria bacterium
CAACCGATCCTTTCTCCATGCTATTGTGGATTAATGAATTTCGCTATCCCTATTGTTATAGACAAAAACTTAATTGGCATTATCGGCGGAAGGTTTTCACAATCCGAGTTCCCTATAACGGTTGAAAAATGCGCCCAAATAGCCACTAACTGTGGATTAGATGTAAAAGATGTGATAGCTTTAGCGAAAGTTATAAAGTACTTATCAAAATCGGATCAACGAAACATTTTTAGCCAATTATCATTGTTTTCGGGAATGCTATCCTTTCTGATAAAATGGTCAACAGAATAGCATTTAAGATGTTAGGTATTTTGACAACGTTTTTATGGCTTCTGGCGTTAGTATGATCAAAAAGTTTGTTCTAATATATCAAAAGGGGGATTATCAATGAAGATTTACATTCATACCGATCTTGAAGGAATAAGTGGCATTGACAATATAGACATGATGGCACGCGATCATGTTAGGCATAGAGAAGCCTTAGAAAATTTAATGCTTGATCTCAATGCTGCGGTTGATGGTGCTTTCGCTGGTGGTGCAGATCACGTAACGGTTCTTGACAGTCATGGTGGCGGAGGAAATTTCATACTTGAAATGCTTGATAAACGGGCAGAAAATGACACAAAGCCAAACAAAAAATGGTGGGGCATTTTAGATGAAAGTTATAACGCGACATTTTTTATCGGAGCGCATGCTATGGCAGGAACAATAAACGGTTTCTTAGATCATACGCAGTCATCTCTAACATGGTTTAACTATTCGGTAAATCGTCGCAAAATGGGCGAACTTGGTCAATGGGCAATGGTCGCTGGTGCGTTCGGTGTTCCACTTGTAATGGTCAGTGGTGATGAGGCTGCATGTATTGAAGCTAAACAATTCTTTAATCCTGTTGAGACAGCAATTGTCAAGTGTGGCATTGGACGCAATCGTGCAAAGCTTGTCGATCTTGATGAAGCAAGGAATAGAATAAGGGAATCAGCGCGTAGGGCAATATCAATAATAAAAGATGCTCGTCCTTTTGTCCTGTCAAAACCGATGGAAATTATAGTTGAATACACAAGATCAGATTATTGCGATGGAGTTTCTGCTAAACAGGGAGTAGAAAGGCTTGATGCAAGAACTGTCCGCAAAGTTACAAACGATCAGCTTGATCTATTTCCATAATAAATCTTCCATAATAAATCGGAGGGATAGCAATGAGATTAGCGACACACTTCGGTGTTATTGGCAATGATATAGGCAAGACAATAGATTATTGTCATGCATTTAATATAAAATATCTATGCTCAGGGCATTGGACAGACGATCTTTCAGGCTTTAAGGAACAATTCGCCAAAGAGGGCATAACGCTTGCAATGATGGAACTTGGCTGGGTCAGGGAAGATATGATCTTTGGCGATGCACCTAAAAAAAACGAATTGCAAAATTTCTACGACAAAATAAAAAGAATAGGCGATGCAGGAATAGAGATAGGGCATCTGTTTTGTGCTCTTAAATCGTCAGGGACGCAAAATCTTTATCAAGAATGGGATCGGATTATCAAATTCTATCTTGAATTAGCCGAACATGCGGAAAAAAATAATGTTAAGATTGCCAGTCATGTCGGCTGGTCACCTGAATATATAATCCGAGATCGTATAACTTTTAAGCAGTTATTTGACGCTGTGCCTAATAAATATATCGGAATCAATATGTGCTTAGGTTGTCTCCAAATAGTTTCTCCGTTGGATATTACACAAGATTTAAACAAAACTCTTGATGTGCTTGGAGATAGACTTTTTATGATACATATAAGAGATATAAAAGTTGAGGAAGGCAATAAATGGGTTGATGTTCACATGGGACAAGGTGAGATAAATTTACCGCACATCATCAATTTGGTCACTTCCGCTATTGAGCAGAATAAGATTGATCCGATCGTTTTACCAGAACACATGCCAAAGGTTGTCAGTGAGCAGGCTAATGAGATCGCTTCTGCTTATGCTATCGGATATGTGAATGGAATGATAAGACAATGTGAATGGTTGAAGGTTAAAGGTTGAAAGTTAAAGGTTGAAGGTTGAAGATTGGAAGGTTGATAACATGGGAGTGGAAAGGTTTGAAGATTTAGAGATTTGGAAGTTATCAAGAGAAATGGTAAAATCTATCTATAAAATAACTGCTCTGATTAAGGACAATATTTGAGGTAATAATATGAGTAGATCAGAAAATATAGGAGACATTTATCATTCGGAGACAAAATATTATAGAGATCGCACATCTGGCGGAAGGTTAATATTTCCAGATATATCTGTATTCTATAAAACCTATCCAAACGCGGAATTTGTAGAGTTGCCAGAACCCGATCTGCCACAGGTGAAATCTATTTGGGATGTGATCCGAAATAGGCGATCAATTCGTCAATACAGTCAAGATTCAATATCAATGAATGATTTAGCGATATTGCTTTGGGCAATTCAAGGGATAACTGCTCAAAGAGGGGATTATAGTTTTAGAACATCACCATCCGCGGGGGCTTTGTATCCAATTGAAACTTATATAATGGTAAAACGTGTTGAAGGGTTAGATCAGGGCATATATCATTATGACATTTATAAACATAGGCTTGATGTTATAAAAAAGGGGGATTTTGGCACTGAACTTGCCCATTCCGCACTTGACCAAGATATGGTTGATAAATCAGCTTTGACTTTTGTATGGACTGCGGTTTTAGCGCGGACGAAATGGAAGTATCGTGAGAGGGCATACCGTTATATCTATATGGATGCAGGTCATATCTGTCAAAACGCCTATCTTGCAGGGGAAGCATTAGGGTTAGGTTGCTGTGCCATAGGTGCGTTTTTTGACGATGAAGTGAATTCTGTTATCGGCATAGATGGCAAATCCGAAATATCAGTTTATCTATGTGCAATTGGCAAAAAAAGATAATAATTTAAGGGTTTAGTGAGGAAAAAATGATTGAAAACTATATCTTTGAATGCTATAATTGTATTGTTCATAGATATAAGTAGCATTTTAACTAATGAGTTTAAATAAGGTATTACCTATGCTTTTAGTTAATGCATCATTGAAAATTGTTTATGGCAGGAGTTGCATTTGTTATGAAAAGAATTTTAATTATAATAATATGTTTATTAATGGCTCTCTATGCCATATATAGTGGTTTTTGTGGAGAGGAAGAGGATTATACTTTCGCTTATAATCTCTATCAAGAATCGGCATATAGGATGGCAGGAGAGTATTTTGAGAAATTTATCCAAACCTATCCGAAAAGTGATAAAGCCGATGATGCAAGGCTCTTTATAGGGTATTGTGCATTTCATCTTGGTGAATATTCAAAGGCAATTGAGCAATATAAACGACTTTTGAGCGATTATCCAGCAAGCGAATTGCAATTGGACGCGTTGAGAGGGATTGCCGATGCTTGGGCGCAAGAAGGAAAATCTGAGGAAGCGATAAGGGCTTATCAGGAAGTTTTACAGAAGATAAAGGAACCAGAATCAGTTTCATTCATACTTTATCAGATCGGCGATTCGTTATATAAGCTTGGCAAGTATAATGAATCTTTGACTTATTTTGACCGTCTAATGAAGGATTATCCTTCTGCAAAGGAAATAGAATCTGCATCATATTCAAGGGCATTGGCACTATATAACCTGAAACGTTATGAGTTAGCAGGACAGGCTTTTAAAAGCTTTGCGGAAAAATATCCAAAGAATCAACTTGCAGGCGAAGCGACCTTTCTTTCAGCAGAATGCAGTTTCGCATTAGGAAAATGGCAAGATGCAATTTCTGCCTATCAGAAAGTTTTGAGTAATTACTCCGAATTAAGACAATTGTCTGCAAGATCGGCATTAAAGATCGGTCAAGCTTATATAGAATTGAATATGTTAGATGAGGCAAGGCGAAGTTTTGATAGATATATGCACGAATACCCAGAATTTAAAGAGGGATTAGCAGAAGCCCAATATGGTATTGCAGAGATACTTTATACTCAAAAGAAATATCCAGAAGCTCGCTATGAATATGGAAAAATCTTAGAATTATATCCAAATAGCCAAACAGCAGACGACGCTCAGTATAGCATAGCTTATACATATCTGATGGAAAAGGATTACACAAAGGCATATAGAGAATTTAAGCAGGTTCTGAACTATAAAGATACTGAATGGGCAAATCCTGCCAGATTTTATATGGGTCAATGTAGATTTCAACAGCAGGATTATAATTCCGCATTATTGGATTTTTCAAGGGTTGATCCTGATTCTGAATATGGAGATGATGCGACATATTGGCGCGGTCTATGTTTTTTACAGCTAAATAAGCAAACAGAGGCAATAGATGCTTTTAGCCAGTTATTAAGTAAATATCCAGATAGCGAGTTTAGGACACAGGCATTATCGCAGATAGTCAGTTCATATTTTGATATGGGGAAGCACGATGAGGCTATAACTGCGATAGACAAGATTTTGGCAGAATCACAAGGTGCAGAGACTCCGGGCGTTCAACCAGATGCTATACGTTATTGGAAGGTTGTCTCGCTCTATGAGATCGGAAAATATGCAGAGGCGATCAGCAATGCCCAAAGTTTGATCAAAGATTTTCAAAAGGGCGAGTATGTATATAAATCTCAATTTTACATAGCTGAATCGCTTTATTCGCTTAATCGTTTTGATGAAGCAAGACGAGAATATCAAAAACTGATAGATGATTATCCAGAAGGCGAATGGAACGATCAGGCTCAATATCGTATTGGACTTGCCTATTTTAGTCAGGCGAATACAATACAAGACGAATCAGTTCGGCAATCAGCATATAATGAATCAATAAAGGCTTGGCAAAAGGCTATTGCGACATATAAAAACAGCAATTTGCTTGACAAATGCCAATATTATATAGGTTATGCTTATATCAACCTCAAAAAATATCAATTAGCTATTGATTCATTTAAGGTTGTGATAACCACTTATACTAAAAGCGATTTAGTTGATGATGCGAAATATAGGATCGCTTGGTGCTATCACAAAATGGGAGAATATCAATCAGCCATAAAGACCGCAAACGAGATGCTCGCTCAACATAAAGGATCAGAACTATCGGATCAGGCTTTGTTCCTTATAGGAGAATCATATTTTGGATTAAAGAATTATAAAGAGGCAATAGCTAATTACATCAGAATACCGAGAGAATATAACACAAGTCCACTTCGTCCAAAAGCCCAATTCAAGGTCGCTGATAGCTATTATAATATGGAGATGTATGATCAAGCTATTAAGGCTTATCAAGAGGTAGCGGACAAATATCCGACAGACGAGTTAGCAGATGATGCCCTCTATTCCATCGCACAAGCTTATGAACAACAAGGAAAATCCTCTGACGCAATATCTACATATAGAACTTTATTGCGGACATTCCCAAATAGCGATCTTTGTCCTGATGTCCAATTAGAGTTAGGCAACTACAATTCGTCAAGAAAGAACTATGCACAGGCGATAACTGAGTATCAAGCTGTTATAGATAACTATCCTAATAGTTCAGCAGCACCAATAGCTCAGTATAATATAGGAATAAGTTATAAGGCTTTAGGCTCTTATAATCAGGCGATCTCAGCATTTGAGAAAGTCATATCTAGGTATCCTCAGGATCCATCAGCATCAAAATCCGCATTTGAGATAGGTCAATGCTGGATAGCAAAAGGTAATCCAAATAGAAATCCGCAGAATGCAATATCTGCCTATGATCGTGTTGTAAGGGATTTTCCACAATCAGTTGAGGCGGGCAGGGCATTATATTCCATAGGCAAAGTATATGAGGAATTATCGGATTGGCAAAAAGCTATTGATGCTTATGATAGACTGCTCAGCAAATATCCTGATAACGAATATTCTCAAGATGCAAAGCTCTCACGAGGATTAGCGTTGCATCAATTAAAAAAATATAGGGAAGCTGTAAGTGTTTATGATCAGATATTGGACAATTCAAGTGCATATAAAAGAGACATCGTTGTAAGGGCGCAGTTATATAAAGGCGAAAGCTTATACGAACTCGGTCAATATGATAAAGCAGCAGAAGCATATCTAAGAGTTCCATTAGTATATTCTGAACCAGACCTTGATGTTTACGCTTTATCAAAAGCTGGTGATAGCTATGAAAAGGCAGGGAGACAAAAAGATGCTGTCACTTGGTATAAGAAAATACTGAAAGATTATGCCGAACCCGGCGGAAAATATTACAAACAGAGAAAACCTGATTGGAATGAATCCATAGATTTTGCAAAGAAAAGATTGAAGCAGTTAGGAGAGGGAAGTTAATCAGATGAGGCATTATGACAAACATCATTATAACAAATATCTTTTATTCTTAATCGGTTTCTGTATTTTTTCTCTTGCAATAATAACATACTCGCAGGAAACTGAAAAGACGAATGAAAACGAAACGATTGATTTGCCACCAGTTAAAATAGAAATCGTTGACGCTACTCAACTCGTTATTCCAAAAGAGAAATTTGATGGATTAACAAGAGCTGATGTTGATCTATATTTAACTCTAAATCAAAAAGAACGTCTATGGTATATACCTTCTGTTTCATCGCCAGAGAGGATTCAACAAAAAACCGTTAGCCCTGAAAATGATTTTATATTTATGCTATCAGCATATCCGGGTTTGCCTGCATCATTAGCTTATCAAATGCTTCTTGTAAAAAGTTTTGGCAACTCACAAGCCCTTCTTGATTTGGGAAGATCGTCTCTTCTGAGTGAAAGAGCTGGGAAGCTTGATAAACAAAAAAAGATGAATGGTTTGACAACTGATAAACTAAATGGTCTCCTTGCATTTCAGACAGAGAAGACAAATTTCCGAACGAGCTTGAATTACAAGGCAAAAGACCTTAATTATCTCGGCATTAGCGGAGTTAAATATCCTAATGATAGATCATTATTTTCTGTTTCAGCGGGTTGGAATCAAAAATATATTAGCGATATAGAGTCATCATTAAATACTGAGATATCAAGAATAGGGCTTGAAGGACCTCTTGTTTCAGATTCAAATAGTGCAGTAGATATAAAAACTGATTTTTCTTTAAGGACATTCTTATCACCATCAACACCGATAGATACAGGGCTAAATTTTGAGCATTTCACAGGAAATTCAGAGGATGAGGACTTCAACGAGACGATCATAAAATTATATATCCGAGACAACCGTATCAAAATATATCCATTTATACTTGGGGCTGGCTTAGAGTTAGCGGTTGATACAAGGAAAAGCTCTATCTCCTCAAAAGGCAGAGAAACTTCATTATATCCAAACCCTTATGCTTTATTGACTTCTCAAATAGGTTCATCGCTGATATTGCAATTTGGTCTGGAAAGGTATATACTTAAACAAAGTCTTAATGATGTGTATATGGAAGGTGACTACACAAGATTTAATCCAAGTTTAAGTTCAGAAAGGGCATGGGATATTCATGCTTCCCTAAAATACAACTTTATGAAGAAGCTGAATGCTAAACTTACTGTTTTTGATAAAGATATAAGCGGATTAATGATATTAAGAGAGTCCAAAGGTCTGATTGGGACTGATGGAAGTGAGATCGTCGCATGGACGCCAGAGACGATAAAAAATACCCATATTACTGGGATCAATGCTGGTTGGGAATTGTTATTATTTCAAGATCGTTTAATGCAAAGAGTTGATTATGTCCATGAAATTCAAAATGAAGATGAACTCATCCTTTATAGACCAAAAGATAAAGGGATTTTTTCAGTGGAATATTCTACACCTTATGAACTTAATTTATCATTATCGGCTGAATTTTATGGGACAAGATATGTAAACAAGGCAGGCAAGAAGCTATCAAGCTATATGCTTTGGAAACCGAGAATCTCAAAGTCATTTAATAAGAACGCAGAGGCGTCGCTTGTATTTGGGTTTTATGTTGGAAAAGACGATTATCAGATTTGGGATGGATATAAATTGCCAAAAACAACAGTTGATTTAGGCGTAACGGCAAGATTTTAGATACTAAACTGACACTGATCATTAGATAAATATGAGTGATTTTATTATAGAAGGTATAAAGCAATTAGGTCGCGGTGGGTTTCTTATGATCCCTTTGCTGTTCTGCTCTCTCATTGCACATGCTCTAATCCTTGAGAGGTTATATTCATTGCGAAGGGAAAAGATAATTCCGTCCCGATTTATTTCTAGGATATATAAGTTGTTAGAAAAAGGTAATACTGATAGTGCAATTATGCTATGCGAATCAAAGCCCGGTCCACTTACTAATATCATAAAAGTCGGCATTCTTAATCGTGATCTTAATGAGGAAGAACTCAAAAAAGTAATTGAATTTGCTTCAAGACCAGAAAAAAGCAGTTTGGAAAAATATTTACGTGTAATTGCCTTCATAGGTGCTGTTGCTGTTTTGATAGGGCTTTTTGGAACTGTCGCAGGTCTGTTTTCATCATTTTCGGCAATTTTTAAGTATGTAAGCAGACCTGAAACAACCGCTAAAATTGCTGGTGGAATTTCTGTTGCATTGCTGACAACTGTCGCAGGATTAGCGGTAGCGATACCATGTATAATAGCTTACTCATATTTGGCTCATAAAGTAGATAGCATGATAAACGAGATAACAAGACATTCTATGTCAATAGTAAAATATTTAACCTCAGGCGATTACAAATTCATTGAACAAAAATCAGAAAAAAGCGAGGAATGATCAAATTGGCAAATAGATCAAAAAGCACTGTATTATTTGCAGGAATTTTGATAATAACATTAGGAATAATAAATGCAATTATTGGCACAATGTCAATAATTGGAAGTTCTCCCAATATAACCGTTTGGACGGTTGTTTTTGGACTACTGATGATCAATGCTGGTTTGGCTTGTTTTATCGGAGGAATAGGTTATATTTCACAAAAAGATTGGGGGTCAAAAGTCGCTCTCTATGGAGCAATTGCTATAATATTAACAAGTTTAGCAGGTGTTCGGCGAATAGGTGGCTTTATAATAGATACAGTTATAGCAATTATTTTGATGGTATCGGCAACAGGTGTCGCATGGTATCTATCAGAGCGAAGATTGGGTGCATTCTTCATTGTTTCCGCAGCTGAACACGCAATCTTGGTTGTGATCGTTGTTATGCTAATCTATTCTGGTCCTATTGAGGTTGTGCCTCAAGATGCTGTGCCAGTGACATTAGAGCAGATAAAACAAGAACAGATAAAGCCAGAAGAGAAGTTTATCCCCCCTAAACCTAAGATAAAGCAAGAGAAAAAGGTCGCATTGGAAGAAAAAAAGAAAGAATCCGGAAAGCCAGTGGAACCACCTAAATTAAAGATCAAAAGCACTACGGATGTTGATTCTGGATCGCAGACTATTGCAGCAGTGCCAAAACTCCCTAAGACTTTCGCCAATGTGCTTGATGATAGCACTGGAAACGAAATTATATTGAGATCGCCTGGTCCAGAAAAGGGGGTGAAGAAAAATCAGGATACTGTTCCAGTGTTTGACAAAGGTGTAAGCTCCGCAGTAAAGATAACAAAAAATCCCGAAGCTGGTATTGTGCCGTCTTTTGACAGCGGAAAGGGCAAGGGTGGAGTCAGTGTTGGTAAAGAATCTGACTATGTTTCAAGTGGGCAGAAAACTACTGTTGGTCCTTCTGGCTTACCGACAGGTGCTGCGAGACCGGGATTTATAGGTGATATAAAGGGTGAGCTGGCTGGACGCAAGGTCATCTTTTGGCCCAAACTATCTCAAGAGATTAAAGGGACCGAGAGCGGATCAGTCACATTGGAAATAGAGGTTGATCCCGCTGGCAACGTCAGCAAAGTCAGGATAGTGGAAAAGTCTGGAAGTCCAAAACTGGATAGAATTGCGACCGATTATGTGAGGCAAATTCGTTTTGAGGAACTTCCGAAAAATGTTCAGCAAAGAGTTCAAAAGGGGGAGATAATTATAAACTTTGAGTTAGTAAGGTAAAGGTAGCAGAAGTTGGCTACTAATTTTTCTTTCTATGTTTATGTATAAACCAAGGGCTATGGAGGAGGTCCAATTATGAAACTAAAGTTTTTAGCTTACTATTGTGTGTTATCTTTTGTCCTTGCCATTGTAATTGTTGGCTGTTCAACGAAGGGGCTTAATTTTGAAGCTGGCATGCGGGATTTTGAGAACGGTCAGTATGATAAGGCACTTAAAACCTTTGAGGCGATCTCAAAAAGCAATAACAAATATGCAAATCGCGCAACATTCTACATAGGAGAATGCTATAAGTATCAGTTTAAGTGGGATGATGCAATTAACGCCTTCCAAAAAGTTGTTGATGCCGAGCCAACAACCTACCTCGGTGCAGAGGCAAGGAACAGAATATCACAAATTAGAGAAGGACGCAGGGATGTTGAAAGGCTGACAATCATCCACGACAATAATCCCGGAACAGACGTAGCAGCAGATGCCTTGCTTGAATTAGCATCTGTTTATAACAACAAATTAGGGGATTATAAAAAGGCAATTGAGGTTTACCAACAGATTGCAACTGAGTTCCCGGGATCATCAAAAGCAGCACAGGGTCAGATTGAAATCGGTTATATATATCTCTATAAGCTATATAACTATGATCAAGCGTTCAAAGAGTTCGCTAAAGTCAACTTAGAGAATTATCCGACCCTCAAATTCCGAGTTGCTGAGATAGAGGATTTGAGAAGAAATGTTAACAAAACTCTTAGCGAAATTGGCGAGCATGTTTCTTTTATTAAAGCAAGCCAAAAAATGAAGATCCCAGAAGGAAGAAAAGTCACTGGATATGATATTTATGGTGTAAAACAAGACCAAGTGGCACAGTCTTTTATTAACATTGCTCTCAAATGGCGCTCACTTAAAAATTATCCAGAAGCTTTGAAGGCTTATAGAATGTTGCTTGATCGGCTTTCACTTCAATTAGGACCTGCTGCGGAAGCGAGGTATGGAATAGCTGAAATATATATGGAGCAACACAGATATATGGACGCCATTGATGCGTTTAACGAGTTTGTTGCCAAAAACCCAACATATTATAGATTCCCAGAGGCTATATTTAATTTAGCTGTGTGTTATGAAGCGCTGAGGCAATACGACAAAGCTTATGAGTATTACAAAACTTATCGTGATACATATAAAGATGGGACAAATTTCAAAGGTGCTGAACTAAAAGTCCGTCAGTATGAATACGACGAAGATCAAGATGGTTTCCCATTCTATAAAGAATTGATGGCTGGAACGTCGGATACCGATCCAAATCAGCGTCCTAAAAAATAAGTTTTGATAGGATTTACCAAACTTTGGACAATAAATTAAAGATACTATTTATTGTCCAAATTAAATCTTAACGAAATGATAGTTAAAGGTTAAAGGTTGACTGATTACTGATCACTGATCCCTATTTTTGCGGTTTTATGAAAAAAACTACCCTTGTCAGTCCTTTTTCAGAGGATTGACAGTATAGGAGTTATATAAATTTAATATGGATTGATATTTATGAAACTATATATATTATTGTTACTATCAATTATAATTGTTGTGTGTTTGATAGGTTGTGGTGCTAAAACTCAGTCTTTTAATGCCTTGCTTGATGATGTAACTATGCAGATTGACACAGCTCAGAAAGCAGGTGCAGATCAGTTAGCATCCGTAGAATTTAATGAGGCAAAGACCCTTCTTGAAAATGCCAAAGTCGCTTCCAAAAATAAACAAAAAATAAGTCTCGCAGAGAAGGCTTATGCTAAGGCTCTTCTTTCAGAAGCTCTTGCGAAGCAAATATCAGCGGAAAAGGAAGCAAATCGGCTTGACGCAGAATTGAGAATAATGGAAGAAGAAGCCGCTAAAATTAAATCTGAAAGGCAAGCAGTTGAGGAAGACTTAAAACGTATGCTTGCCGAGATAGAAAATGAATAATGTTGCTTTCCATTTAATAATAGCGACTTTCAACAGAATGGAGACTACGTTGAAACTATTTTGGTTTTGGACGATAATAATATTCTATTTTTCTGGTATTTTTTTCATATCTGGTTGTGCGGTTAATCCTCCGCCGAGAGTTGAATTGGAGACCGTCGGAAATTCCATAACAGATGCACGTCAATCTATCGCCAATGCGAGAGAAGAAAAGGCTTTTGATTATGCCCCAAAAGAGTTCAAAGAGGCGGAAAACACTCTGCAAAAAGCAGAAGAGATGTTTGCGAAAAGAAGATTAAA
>DTPJ01000393.1 GCA_011334435.1 Candidatus Poribacteria bacterium
TAGGTTCTTCACATATAGTTTTTGGGAGGAGCATTATATGTTTAATAGTTGTAAAAAATTGTATCTTCAAAACGTGAGACTCAAAATCTATGCCATGCTAACTCTACTCTGCATAGCCTTTTTAGTAATAGGTTGCGGAGAGAAAGATAATCAGCATTTGGTCAATGCGAGGCTTATGATCCAACAGGGCAAATATAAAGATTCTCAGAGCATGGCACAAATTAAAAGCGAGTTTAAATCAGTAATCGCCAAAGAATCTGACAACCCAGAAGCATTATGTCCGTTAAAAGCCATTGAAATCATTGAGTCAGGCGTGAATTTAGAAAATCAAAAGAAATTAATAGGCGAGATAACTTCCACTATCAATCAACTTGAAAGCCAAATTAAAAAACTGAAAGCGATTGATAAAGACCTAATGACAGACAGTGATAAAAAGCAGTTAGATAAACTGACCAGAAAGTGGTATCTTACGCTTGAACCGACAGCTACGATTTTGACATCTGATACCGCTTGGATAAACAACGTCGGAGAACCTTCATATAATCTACTTTTGGAGTTATTTAAAGTTTATGATCCATCTATACAAAATAATGTTGTCAAAATATTTGTTGAGTTAAAATCAAAAACCTTTGACACACTCATAAAAGCGTTACAGAATGAAGACGAAATGGTCCGCAGGCAAGCTTTGATCGCATTAGGGAAGATAAAAGATGACAGAGCGGTTGAACCTATCGCAAAATTATTGACCGACACGGATCCGGGCGTTAAATTTTATATACCTATAGCGTTGGAGTCCATCGGCGGAGAGAAGATAATAGAACCATTACATATAGCCCTTAAAGATGAAATGTCACAGATACGGATGGCCGCAGCAGATATAATCGGTAGATTGAAAGATCAATCTGCGATCCCATTGTTAATAGAAAGACTTGCAGACGATAATAGCTATGTAAAGGCAAGTGCGACTGATGCTTTAATGAAAATAGGCACACCAGCAATTCCAAGCCTTATTGATGTTCTACAAAAGAAAGCTGAAAATGTTGCTTTAAGCCCTAGCGATCTAATAGGCGATAAAATAGGCAATAAATATAAAAAGGAGTTGTCCAAACGCACAGCTTTACAGGTGACAATAATGTCAATTTTAGGCAATATGAAAGACCCTATCGCAATAAAACCGCTTCTTGAAGCGATGAAAACTCAGGCATTGCCGGGTGCAACGGAAGATGAGAAGACATTTGCCTCTTCTATTAGAGATGGTGCGGTTTCTGCATTAAGTAGTATCGGTGCCCCAGCGGTTGACGGACTTATAGCGATCCTCTCAAATCCCAACGAAAGCGAAACCGCCAGAGTTAGTTCTGCATCGGCATTAGGAACTATTGGAGATAAAAGAGCCGTTATTCCATTGATCAATGCTTTAAAAGATGGGAATAAAAATGTCAGGGCAATTTCTGCTTCTTCTCTTGGTATATTAAGAGACAGGCGGGCTTTAATGCCATTGATAGATGCCTTAAACGATAGTGATATAGTAGTAAAAACTAATTCTGCTGCATCGCTTGGTTTAATAGCAGATAAAACTGCGACTCAACCTCTTCTTAAAATTTTAGTAGATAAAAATGAAAGAGAAAAAGTCCGCACTACCGCTTTAGATTCATTAGGACTAATAAAAGATACAACTACATTAGAACCTATATTGAAAATACTTATAGACGAATATGAAAAAGACGGTATCAGAAAGAGTGCAGCAACAGCTTTACGTTTAATGGAAAATCCATATCCAAGTGAAGCACTGATCGCTCTTCTCAGAGGCGATATGGTTTATCCGATCTATATGCCAGAAAAAGGCAAAGTCATAAATTGGCTTAAAAAAGAAGGCGATAAAGGGTTCATAAAGAATGTAACCCCAATTGTTGAAATTTCAAGAGGGAAAGGCAAGCAAGAATTGTTAGCTCCTGCCTCTGGGGATTTAATAAAAATATATACAAAAAATGGCGAAGAAGCAGAAAAAGGTGCTTTGATAGGTCTAATAGCCTTTAAGGACAAAAAGATAAAAGAAGAAGAGAGAAGCTCAGTTAGGAATATGGCATCATTAGCACTTGGCAAAGTTAAAGGCGATAACGCAGTTCCTGCATTGATAATCTCGCTTGATAAAGATAAAAATGGTGCTGTCAGAAAGAATTCTGCTTCATCTTTACGAGAAATTGAAAACGCAAAAGCGAGACCTGCCCTTATTAAGGCTTTAGAAAGCGATGATAGTGGAGTTGTCAGAAGCGAATGTGCTTATGCACTTGGCGTCGGCGGACTTAAACATGCTGAAAATGTCCCGCATCTTATCAAAACATTGCAGAAAGACAAATACGAGTCCGCAAGGGTTAAATCTGCTTGGTCGCTTGGCGAATTGGCGGATAAAAGGGCAGTTGAACCGATGATAAAATTATTGGTAGAAGGACGAAAGAAGGGCGAAAAAGAAGCCCCAGCAGTTATTAATGAGATCATAACTGCTCTTGATAAAATCGCTAGTCCTGCTGTTGATCCTTTATTGGCTGTTTTAAAAGATAAAAAAATAGATGAAGTCCCAAGAGCTAACGCAGCTAAAATACTTGGCTTAATTGCAAGCACTAACGCTGTTGAACAATTGATAGCTTCGTTGAAAGATGAAAGCGTTGTTGTCCGAAGCGAATCAGCGAAAGCCTTGGGATTAATAAATGATAGGCGTGCAGTTGAACCATTAATAAGTGTGATTAATAACCCTGATGAATGGGTCACTGTTCGCACTAATGCGATAACAGCACTTGGCAATATTAAAGACGAAAGGGCAGTCATGCCTTTAATTGACGCCCTGAAATCTGACGTCATAGCTATTAGAAGCGTCGCAGTTACCGCCTTGGGAAATATAAAAGATAAGCGCGCAGTGCCTTTATTAGTCCAAATGTTAGAAAATCCAAAAGAAGATGACGGCATCAGGGCAAATGTTGTTAATGCCTTGGCAAGCATTGCAGACCCAATAGCTAATCCATCAATATTAAACGCATTGAAAGATGGCAATGTCACAATAAGGCAAAACGCAGTTGTCGCTGTTGGAAGTCTTGCAATAGCTAATTCGGTAGATACATTAATAGCCATAGTCAAAAACGTAAATGAATTAACATCTCTACGGGCGAGCGCAGCAGAATCATTGGGCAATATAGGTGATAGAAAGGCAATCGGCGCTTTAATTGAAAGGTTAGCAGACCCTAATGAATCTGATACTGTATGGGCTAAAGTTGCGACTGCGGTAGGAAAACTTAAATCACCGACTGTCCCTGAATGGGTAGAGCAGAGAGCAAGAGATACATGGGAATCTGTCACTGTTAGAGTTTCGGCACTTTATGCCTTGTCGGGAACAGGTAGCGAGAAAGATTATTCAACTCTGGTAGAGATGATTGATAACGGCACATTAGAGATAAGGGCTGGTTCTGCTATGGCTTTGGCGAATACTGGACGCAAATCCGCCACACCATTGATAATAAAGAAATTAGAAAGCGATGGAGAAGAGACCGTCAGATACTATTCAGCAAAGGCATTAGGTGTGCTTGCTGATCCAAGTGCAGAGCAAGCGTTAATAAAGGCTTTCAAGGAAGATGGAGCTGCGAGTGTAAGAAATGAGTCTGCACTTTCGCTTGGAATTATAAAAGGAAAGAATGGAATTAATGCTTTGATTAGCATCGCACAAGATACTACTAAGGGGGCTGATCATCGCTGGAATTCTGCGAAAGCATTAGGAGACGCAAAAATCACAGAGGCAGTGCCTATCTTACAAAAGATGCTATCAGAAAATAATGGCGAAATACACTATCAATCCGCAGAGGCTTTACGCAAAATAACTGGGCAAAAACAGGGTTATGAAATCTGATGAAAAAGAATAATGATGGATGGCGTTTTGCCCTTTTCTATTTCATATCGTTCTGTGCGGTATCCCTTTATGGTATATATGGCAACTTATATTTCAGAAGGCGTGGAGTTTCTAACGTTGAGCTTGGCATATTGAACGCAATTCCCGCATGGACAGGCATATTCGCTCCAATACTATGGGGCATAATAAGCGATGCGATGCGTCAACGCAAACTGCCGAGCTTCATAATGCATATCGCTTGTGCTGTTATATTTCCGCTCTTTTGGTTTTGGAACGGAGAATCATTTCTCCTTTTGTGTGTTATAATGGCAGTTTTCACGATATTTTTCAGTGGAAGCATACCATTAGCAGACGCATGGACGCTTGATCATATCTCACGAAAAGGCGGAGATTACGGCAGGCTAAGAAGTTGGGGGTCTATTGGCTTTATAACGCCTTTGTTAGCTTCTTTGTTTATACTGAAAAAAACTGAGGTGTCACAAGCTAATGACCTTCTTCCTGTATTCATCGGATTTTGTGCGTTTCGCCTATTGTCTGGTTTATATTCGCTTTTCCTGCCAGAATATCATTCCTCATCAAAAAAAACAAAACTTGATTGGAAAAGCCTAAAAGTTTATCTTGATCCCTTTGTTATTACATTCTTCATCGCAGTATTTATGAGCAGATTTTTGTTCGGACCCTATTATACCTTTTTTAGCATTTACCTTGACGATATTGGTATATCTGATAATTTCAAAGGCATTTATTGGATCACTGCGGTTTCTGCGGAAACAGCTTTGATCGCAGTCTCGGGATCAATTCTAAAACGTTTTGGTGCAGTTTTAATGTTAATTGCAGGGCTTTTAGCTATGGCATTTAGAATGTTCATATTCTCAATTACGCCTGCGTGGTATATAATACTTTTGACACAGACGCTTCATGCACTCACATTTGGGGCATTTCATGTCGCTTCTATCCAAATAACTAATAGGATAACCCCTGAGGCCTTTCGTGCAAGTGGACAAACGTTTAACGGTGCAGTCTTAGGCATTGGCAGTCTTGTCGGAGGTGTTGTCGGTGGGATATGGGCAGAAAACTGTGGGCTGACTGGTCTGTTTAGGATGCTTTCAATAATATCGCTTATAACAACTATTATCCTATCAATCTGTTTCGCTATATGGCGTATGAAACCGCTAAGAGATTAAGCTAAAGTCCGTTTTAGCATCTCTACTTCGTTTGCATATTTTGTCGCAAGTTCATGGGCATTTTGGCTTTCTCTGATCTTTCCCGCTTTGGACAGTTCCTCTGCCCTATTTTGCATGACTTTTGCCCCATTTTTATAGCCTATCATCTTAATCTTTGTGATCTCGTTAGAATCTAACGATTTGCCTAATTTTCTGCTATACTTCAAAGCCTCTTCTAAAACCATTTCCATACCAGAGACGTTGCCATCATTGGCATATATCTTTGCGAATTTGACATTTTCATCAACAATTTCTTGCATCTCATCTTTCGTCAGATCAGGTTCTGGTATTCTCTTCGGCTTTCTTCTAATGAAAAACATATCTAACCTCGCTGTTTTAATACTATCTCACAATTGAATTGGCATTCGGTATAAAAACATATTTCTAATTAATGTAAATTTTATCAATGATATGATTGATATGCAAGAAACTATTGAAATAAAAACCAAACTTTGATAATATCAATCAAGTAAAAAGCAATAATAATGACTAATTGAAAATTGGAGGCAAAAGATGAATATAATACTTGTCGTTTTTGATTCTCTGAGAAAAGACTCTATGGGCTGTTATGGTCCTCCGCCTTGGTGGGAAGTAAAGACACCTCATTTTGACGCTTTGGCGAAGGAATCTTTGGTAATGGATCGGATGTATCCCGAGTCGTTGCCGACTTTGCCAACACGCCGAGCTTTATATACAGGCAATCGCGTTTATCCGTTTGATAAAGGCGATTTCCATCTCAAAGGGGATTTTGTCGGCGCTCCGGGTTGGGGACCTATACCAGAAGATCAGGATACTATCGCAGAATTGCTCAGAGACAACGGATACCGAACAGGGCTTATTGCCGATGTCTATCACATGTTTAAGCCATCAAAAAATTATTGGCGGGGATTTAACCAGTGGATGTTTTTACGAGGACAAGAAACTGATCCTTATCGTAGCGGTCCTGCATTAACACAAGAACAGATTGATCATTGGTTACCAAAGGAATTACAAAATCCATGGCGTATTAACTTCATCAAGCAGTGTATTATGAATATGCACGACAGAGTAAAAGAAGAGGACTATTTTAACGCAAGAGTTATGATAGAATCGGCAAGGTGGCTTGAACAAAATCAAGATGCGGATAAATTCTTTTTAACAATAGAAAGCTTTGATCCACACGAGCCATGGCTTGTCCCTGAACATTATCGCAGAATGTATGACGATAGCGATGGACCAGAACAGGTCATCTCTGGATATTCGGACACAAAGACTCTCAGACCAGAGTTATTGAAAAGGACAAGAGCTAATTACACAGGATTAGTTACAATGTGTGATAGATGGTTCGGTTATCTCTATGAGACGATAAAGACATTGGGAATGTTAGATAATACGATTTTGATTTTCACAACCGACCATGGTCATTCCATAGGCGATTTTGATTATATGGGCAAACGTGGCTATCCATCAACACCAGAGGTTTACGATGTCCCATTGATAATTCGCCATCCTGAAGGGATAGGTGCAGGTAAGCGAAGCAATATGCTTGTTCAACATATTGACGTCGCAGCACAAATTCTGGAATTTGCAGGCGTCCAACCTAAAAAGCCAATAGACGGTAAGCCTTTCTGGAAATCTGCCATAGAAGATGGAGAACCGATCAGAGATCATGTGACTATCGGTTGGGGATCAGCTATGACCGTTATTGATCATAATTGGTGGCTAAACTGCAAGATCAACGGCAGAGGCGTTTTTCTCCGTGATCTGAACTCTGAAAAGCCATTTGATAGCAACGTCGCAGACAAACATCCTGACGTAGTTAATTACCTTTATAAAAAAGGCGTTGAAGATGCGGGTGGAAAATTCCCCGAATATATAGAAAAATTAGCAGAAGGACAAGCAGATGCACCTGGTTGCAGTGAACTTGTTCCCCGTGCTTAATGCTTGACCAAATCAATCAAGTATAAAATATTTAAACATTAACGAAAAACTATATCATGCTAAAAGAATATATTGATAAGCTAAAACAAAGCTATGAATTAAAAAAAGACATAATAAAACAACGTATGAGGGAGTTTGAGGAGGTCTATAAACTTGGAGACTCCGCCATATTCACCGAGCTTTGCTTTTGCATATTCACCGCAGGATCAAGCGCAAGATCGGGTCTGATCTGTATAGAAGCGATTAAGGATATAATCCTTACTGGAAGTGCATCTGAAATAGAAGCAAGAATAATAAACAAACATAGGTATCCAAAGGCAAGGGCAGAATATATAGTCCACACAAGGGAATATTTTAATCGTGAATGGAATTTCAAAATTAGGGATTTGATTGAATCGTTTAACGATAGATTGGAATTGCGAGATTTCTTTGCGACGAATAAAGGCATAAAGGGCATCGGTTACAAAGAAGCAAGCCATTTTCTTAGAAATATCGGCTTTAAGGGATATGCGATCCTTGATATACATATAATAAGAAGTCTTTATGAGTTCGGCATTATTGACAGTCCAAATCCGCCATCAAATAGAAGCAAATATTTAGCTATAGAGGAGAAACTAAAAGAGTTTGCTAAAATGATAGAAATTGACTTTGATGAGCTTGATCTATTATTATGGAGCAACAAAACAGGGGAAGTGCTTAAATAAGCTTAATACTTAAAGGCACGGAGATATGCAAACCAAGAATTACAGAATTATAAAGACTCCATTGTGCCTTAAAAGTCACTTATCAAGACTGTTTGAGGTAATGCTATCTGTTTTGTTGATATGTTCTCTCTTCTCCTGTGGGACAATTACTCGTAATATCGGTTTTGGGCTTTCAGAAAAAGAAGTTGAAAAACTATATAGAGACACTGAATCCCTATATAACTCAATCCTTGATGGAAATATTGAGCCGTCAGAGAAAAATTGGAACGATGTAATAAAACAATTTGAAAAGATCGTCAAGGATCACCCAAAAAATAAATTTGCTGACGATGCACAGTATAATATCGGTCAATGTTATGTATGGGCTAACAGTGTATTGAAAAACTCCTCGCAAAAAGCAATAAAGGCTTTTGATTATCTTATAAGCCATTATCCTAATAGCGAATTCGCTGACGATGCTTATTATTGGAGAGCTTATGCTTATTCGCTTAAAGGGGATTATAAACGGGCAATTCAAGAATATGAAAGGTTCGGTGCAAAATATCCAAAAAGCGATCTGTATCAAGAATCGCTTTATCAGATAAGAGAATGCAAGTTAAAGCTTGGAATAAGGATAGAATATGCTGATGAAGATCGTCCACTAAAAGACTTGAATAAAGCGAAAATTGAAACAGAGGAAAAAAGGCAAATTATTAAGCCGACAGAGATAAAACCAGAAACGAAAACTCGGGAAGATAGGAAACCAGATCAGAAAACAAAAGTTGAAACAGCTAAACCAAGCCAAATTCCAGAGAAGACACATCCGCCGTTAATAGGTGTCCCAGAATCCAAGATCAGTCCGAATATCCAAGAGAAGAAAGATGATCGCACTATTGTAAAAAATATAAGATTTAGCTCATCTTCGGGAGTTACAAGAGTTGTTTTGGACATAAGTAAACCTACAAAATATGAATCAGGGAGATTAGAAAATCCCCTTAGGGTTTATATAAACATAAAAAATTCGGTTTTTTATCCCTCTAAGCAAAATGTAAACATTGACGATGATATTATTAAAGGTATTAGGGCATCTCAATTTGACGAAGATACAGTTAGAGTAGTGCTTGATCTAAAAAATCTCAAAGATTACAAGGTCTTTTCGCTTGATAATCCAAATAGGATAGCTATTGATGTATATGGGCAAGAGGAAACTTCATCAACGACAAAGAATAAGATTGATCAGAAAAAAGATGATCCTCAGATCACCAAACCTAAACCAGCAATTCAACACAAAGACGATGAATTAAGAAAACCTTATGAGAATAACGCCCCAACTCTTGTTAGGCAACTTGGATTAAAAGTTAAAACGATAGTAATTGACCCGGGACATGGTGGAAAAGACCCAGGAGCGATGTCAAAATTCGGATTATGTGAAAAAGACGTTGTATTAGACATCGCTAAAAGGCTTAAAAATCTGCTTTCTGCGAAAGGGACTTATAATGTATATATGACGAGGGAATCCGACATCTTTGTTCCATTGGAAGATAGGACAGATTTCGCCAATAAAAATGGAGCTGATCTCTTCATAAGTATTCACATAAACTCGTCACCAAATAGCGATGCCAGAGGCATAGAAACATACTATTTATCATTAGCCGATGATGATGAATCAAGGATGACCGCTGCATTTGAAAACAGAGCATCAGAAAAAGGGATAAAAGAATTGGGAATATTGTTAAGCAGAATATTGAAAACCGCAAAGGTAGCAGAAAGCAGAGCATTTGCTAATATAACACAATATTATCTTTGTAAAAAGACAGGCTCTTATAATCGTGGCGTTAGAAAAGCACCATTTATCGTCCTTATAGGGGCAAACGCACCATCAATTCTCGTTGAATTGGGCTTCATATCAAATCAAAACGACGTTGAACTTCTTAAAAGTGATGATTATAAAGATAAAATTGCTTATGCACTGATGAATGGAATAGAAGAGTATATAAAAACTATAAATTCAGCAGGATAAAACATTGAAATTTCGTATCTGAAATGGAGGTTGTAAATGGAAAAGGATATAGAAAGGAAATTGGTCGCTATACTGAAAATTCTTTCTGCATCAAAAGAACCGTTAGGTGCTAGGGAAATATCCAGAAAACTTAATGATGAAGGGATACATCTTACTGAACGTGCAGTGCGTTTCCATTTGCAACTTATGGACGAGAGAGGGCTTACTCAAACAACAGGCAAATTAGCAAGAGCAGGGAGAGTAATCACAGAAAAAGGGAGAGATGAACTAAGTAATGCCCTAGTATTTGATAAAGTTAGTATGGTGTCTGGACGGATGGATGAACTATCATATAAGACTAACTTTGATCTAACTAATCAAAACGGGGACATTATTCTCAATGTATCATTTATCAATAGCGAAGATTTTCCAAAAGCTCTTGAAATAGTTAAAGAAGTCGTAAGGGCAAAATATAGCATGGGAAATCTGGTTTTGATTGCCAACGAAGGCGAGGAGATAGGAGATATTGCCGTCCCAAAAGGTTTGACTGCCATAGCAACTGTCTGTGCGATAACGATCAACGGTATACTTCTCCATCAAAGAATCCCTGTTAGATCAAGGTTTGGCGGTCTTTTGCAGATTGAAAATCACAAGCCACGAAGATTTACAGAGATAATTGAATATAGCGGGTCATCGTTAGACCCAGCAGAGATATTTATCAAAGGCAAAATGACGAGTGTCTTAAATGTAGTCCGTTCTGGTTCAGGGAAAGTGCTTGCAGGCTTTCGTGAAATTCCGATAGTTTGTCTTCGTGAAGCAGAGGATATACTCAACAGACTTGCTGAGATAGGTTTGTATGGGACATTAGTTATCGGTGAACCTAATCAACCAGTTTTGCAGATACCAGTGTCAAGTGGTTACGTTGGCTTAGTTGTATTAGCTGGGCTAAATCCTCTTGCCGCTGTTGAAGAAGTTGGGATAAGCACTCAAAATAGATCGTTATGTCTTATGATGGATTACAAAAAATTAACTCCATTAACTTAATAATTAGACGAAAGGATGGAAGATATGATAAAAGCTGGAAGCGCGCAGGTAAATATCACGCCCCCTGTTGGGACGATCCTTGTCGGTCAATGGGTGGCTAGGAAATCAATCGGAGTAAACGACGAATTATTCGCAAATGCTCTTGTTATTGATGATGAAAAGACAAAAATTGTCTTTGTATCCTGCGATGTTCTATCAATAGGGAATACAACGAAGTTAGCTATAAGAGACCTTGTCGCCAAAGAGACAAACATTGATCCAGAAAACGTATTTATGTTTGGGACTCATACGCATACGGGACCTGCGATAGTAAGCGCGCTCGGCACTAATGCTGATCCTGAATATACGGAACAATTCATAAAATATGTCGCTGGCTGTGTTAAAATGGCGAACGATCGGCTTGTTGATGCTGATATAGGTATAGGTTCTGGAGTTGCCGAAGGATGGGCTTTCCCAAGGAGATATTGGATGAAAGATGGCAAAGTCCGCATGCACCCACGAAAAGGAGATCCTGAAATAGACAGAGTCCAAGGCACTTCTGATCCACAGTTAAACGTGCTTTTCGTCAAAAGTAAATCAGGAAATATAATGTCTGTCTTTGTGAATTTCTCTTGTCATGCGACTGTTGTCGGTGGAGATAATGTCATATCCGCTGACTACCCGGGAGCGATAAGGGACACCATCAAAAAATTGCTTGGCAACGATGTTGTCGTCCTATATGGCAACGGTGCTTGTGGTGATGTCTGTCAAATTGATGTAGAAAACCCATCAAGAAGTGAATATGGACACGCATGGCGTAATAGAATGGGCATGGCTCTTGGCTGTGAAGCTGTCAAAGTTATTGCAGGGACAGATTTAATGCCCGAAAACGAATCACAAATAGAAATCCGTAAATCTATTCTTGATATTCCTATAAGAGATATACCAGAGGATAGATTAGAGGAAGCTAAAAAGGCTTTTGAGGGAAGGTCTCTTGTTCCTGCACCAACTGAACATAATGACATCGTCAGAAGAGAGCTTTTGCTTTTGGCAGAGGAAAGGGCAAAAGATCCTAATGTCCATGCGGAATTATTCGCAGTTAAGATCGGAAAAAGCGGAATAATCGGCATCCCAGCTGAATTTTTCTGCGAACTGGGGCTGAAAATAAAGGCACAATCAAAATTGATGCCAACTTTTATCATTGAATTAGCAAACGGTTGTGTTGGATACATACCAACAGAAGAGGCTTTCTTAGGCGGAGGATATGAAACCGATCTCGCCCGTTCAAGCAA
>DTPJ01000857.1 GCA_011334435.1 Candidatus Poribacteria bacterium
AGATAATATTCTTGAATAAACATAATTTTGCTGATATAATACTTGATTGTTAAATCATTTTTTTCAATTTCAGGTTGATTGAATTTGGATTGATTGAAGAGGATATGCAAATTGGAGTTTTCATTACAAAACGAGGTTATATCAGCTTGTCGTAAATCTCTGGAAAAAGGATCACAAAGACGGCGATCTATTAGAACATACGAAGACTACAAAACTTGGCGTGACCAAATCATAAAAGTCATTAAATCAGCTTTTCCAGAGGCGATATTTGATCCGCCAAAGCAATTAACATCAAAATTAGTATCTCGTTATGAATTTGATGATTATAATATAGAAAATGTAATATTTGAATCATTGCAGGGTTGGGAAGTCAACGGAACCGTTTATCTGCCAAAACACAAAGGCATATATCCCGGTGTTATTTGTCCGACAGGACATAGCACAAAAACAGGAGAAAGCTATCAAAAATCTGCACAAGTTTTCGCTAAAAACGGATATATTGCTATATCCTTTGATCCGCCCGGTTGTGCTGGTGAGAACGCGCACCTTAACGATCATTTCACAAATGGCTTGATCGGATACCTTACGGGATTTTGGTCACAAACACATTTTGTTATAGACGCGATAAGATGTATTGATTACCTTTTAACTCGTCCAGACATTGATTCAAAAGCAGGGATCAGCATAACAGGAGTATCAGGTGGCGGAATTACAAGCTTTTTTACCGCATTACTTGACGATAGAATAGCTTTTGTCGCACCTGTCTGCTGTCTTAATGACCATGAAACATTGCATTTAACAGGGCTTTATACGAGCTGTCCTGAGCAATTCGGTTATAGATACATAGCAAATGGCATTGACTATGTTGATTATATATCAGCCATCGCACCTCGTCCATGCCTTATCATAGGTGGAAAGGACGATGAGGTTTTTGATTATCATTCAACATTAAGCATATATGAAGAGGCAAAAGCTGTATATAAGTCAGCAGGATATGAGGAAAATTGCGGAATATTCATAGATCAAAACAGCGGACATGCTTATACTGTGGACATGGCAAACGAAGTTGTCCGATGGATGAACCGATTTATTAAAAAGACAAATTCTGATCCTATTCCATTAACGAATGATCAGGTTAAAATTGTTGACAAGGAAAAACTTCTTTGCTATCCAAACAGTAAATCTAATATGTTCACAATAAACAGAGATGAAGCTATAAGACTTAAAGCTAAGAGAAATCCAAAAATTGATAATATCCGTTATAAAGCAGAAGAACTATTAGGAATATCCGCAGATGTTAAGCCTAAAAAAGTAGAATTAATAGAAAAACCTCGCACAAGTTGGCATGTGTTGTTTGAAAGGTTGAATATACAATCATCAGAAAATGCTTATTTGCCAGCACTTATGCTTACACACGTGGAGGATAAATCGCCTAATCCAGGGCTATTATGGATTGATGAAAATGGCAGGTGGGCAAGCTTATTGCATGATGGTTTTCTATGTCAAGCGTTGAGGATGTTTGAGCCAAATTGTCTACCAAATCAACCAAGAATACTTAGCATTGATGTATCAGGATTCGGCTTGCTTTCTCCTGAACCAACTGCTTATGATCTTGCGGGTTGGAATAATATTGAGCATATATTGACGTATCTCTCAATTGCAAATGCTAAACCGATAATGGGATTACGGGTTAGAGATGGACTTTGTGGGTTGGATTATCTGTTATCAAGACCAGAGATTGACAAAAATAGAATAATTGTCGGTGGACGTGGTATAGGGGCTGTTGTCGCTCTTCACATAGCATTGTTAAATCCCAAAGTAAGTAGTGTTATCTGCTTGGATATGTTATCTCATTACGGAGCATTGACCGAAAAATTTCCGTTTTCATGGAGACAAAGTATCATAATACCAAATATCCTTAAATATTATGATCTGCCTGATATAATCGCTGAATTGAGTAATACAAAAGTCTTTGTTATCAATCCAATGGATGCACAAAAGAACATAATATCACAAGAATTAGCTGATGAATTATACGCAAAAGCGATCTCTAATGGTGCAATTGTCAGATGCGGTGTTGACGGCGGAGCTGAGGTCAATTCCGCTATATATAAATAAGGGCATTTTTTATGAATTCTGAAGTAAAAAACAGTATTTGTCCAAACTGCGGTGCTGAAGTAACTAAATCTGAACTTGAACTGACGTATAAAGTCTGTCCAAAATGCGATTATCATTATCCTATGGCGTCAGATGAAAGGATCAAGATGATAATTGATAATGGAACGTTCATAGAATACGATGCTGATCTTGAATCATCTAATCCGTTAAATTTTCCTGAATATGATGAAAAGCTCGCCAAAGACAAAATGCTGACAGGATTAAAAGAAGCTGTCGTGACAGGTGAAGGAAAAATAAATGGTTATCCAACCGCTTTCGGTGTTACAGATTATAGGTTTAGAATGGGAAGCATGGCGTCTGTATTTGGAGAAAAGATCGTCAGATGTATTGAAAGGGCAATAGAGAAAAGGTTTCCTGTTATAATATTTTCAAGTTCAGGCGGTGGTGCGAGGATGCAAGAAGGCATGTTGTCACTTATGCAAATGGCAAAGACAAGCGCCGCATGTATGAAACTTAAAGAAGAGGGGTTACTTTATATTGTTGTCTTGGCTTCACAATCTTTTGCAGGGGTGATGGCGAGTTTCGCTTCATTAGGACATATTATAATAGCAGAACCCGGAACAAGAGTTGGATTTACGGGAGAAAGAGGCAGATCAAGCATTCGTCAGGAGTTGCCAGAGGGTTTCCAAACCGCTGAATTTATGATAGAAAGAGGCATGCTTGATATGGTAGTTCATAGGAAAGATTTAAAGAAAACTCTTGCTGATCTACTAAAATTTTTCTCATAGGTGATATGATGGAATATAGAGGTTTAGAATTTGAAGAAAAAATTTTTGAATTTGAAAAGAGACTTGCAGAATTAAAAGAGCTTGCTTCTTCATTCAATACCGATCTTTCTGCTGAAATAAAGGCAATTGAGAAACAATTTCTTAAAGAAAAAAAGCTTTTTTATCTTTCTCTTACTCCATGGCAAAGAGTTTTGATCTCAAGAGATTCTCAAAGACCAAGATCATCAGATTATATAAACGAGTTGATAAAAGATAAGGTGGAAATGTTTGGAGATCGTATCTATGGCGATGATCCTGCAATAATCGGGGGAATAGGAACGTTTAGGGGATATAAGGTTGTCTTTCTCGGTCAGGAGAAGGGAAGAGATACAAAAGATAGGATTGCGAAAAACTTCGGATATATGCACCCTGAGGGATATAGAAAAGCCTTACGTTTGATGAAGTTTGCGGAGAAATTCGGCAAGCCTGTGATCTCTTTTGTTGATACGCCGGGCGCCGCTCCAGGAGTTGAAGCAGAATTGCGAGGTCAACCTATGGCAATAGGCGAAAATTTAGCTATTATGTCTGCGTTGAAAGTCCCAATATTATCAATTGTTATCGGTGAAGGTGGAAGCGGAGGGGCGCTTGGTGTCGGTGTCTCTGACAAAATTCTTATGTTAGAAAATGCAATATATTGCGTATGTGCCCCTGAAACTTGCAGTCAAATATTGTGGAGAAGCAATGACCGCGCCCCAGAAGCGGCTCAGGCATTTAAGCTAACCGCTAATGAATTAAAGAAACTCGGCATTATAGATGAAGTGATAAAAGAACCATTAGGAGGTGCGCATAGAGATCCAAAACTTGCTATAAAAAATGTTGGACAGTCCATAAAACGCAATCTTGATGAATTAACATCGCTTGATATAAATGAGCTTTTAGAGAGACGGTATCAGAAATACAGGGAAATTGGAGCGTTAGACTTATGAATGACTTGGCATAGAATATGAAATCATAGGCGAGCCACAAGATAGAGAATATTTAGATCAATTATTGAATATTGCACATCAAAAAGGACTTAACATCACAATAGGATAGAAACAGTTTATACGAGGCATGCAAATGTTACGACTTATATATTTTATAACGACTATATTGCTACTAACAGCAATTGTTAGCTATGCAAGCGCTGGTAAGGAAATAGCGGTAATAGACAAACTCCGTAGCCAAAATCAAGAAGTTTGGGTTCAAGCGGGATATGATCTTGCAATTATGAACGATAATGAAGCGTTAAACATATTGCTAAACGCATTAAGAGATCAAAATGAATACGCTCGCTTACATGCAATAGCATTTCTGGATCGCTATAATGATGTAAGAATTTTGCCCGCATTGAAAGAAAGATTTTTGTCAGACAAAGAGATCATCAGATATGAAGCAGGAAAGATTATCGCAAGTATAGACTCCAAATACGCATCAAATCTTTTTGTCTCTCAATTGCAGAAAGCGGGAGATTCTATTGGCAGAAATATATCTATACAATTATTAAGCGATATGGGAGATATAAGGTCTATTCCATTTCTTGTGCAAAGGTTAGAAGACCCAAATACAAAAAAAGATTCAGCTATTAGGTTAGCCAAATTTAAGGATAAGCGCGCAGTTCCTACCCTTACGGAAATGATATTAAACTCCAATGGTTATACACAAGAAAGCATCATTAAAGCACTTATACAGATCGGAGATAAAAATTGTATTCCAAGCATTATGAATAATAGAGAGACAATGCCTATATTCATTAATGTTTTAACTCATCAAGAACATATATCGCCAGAATTTGGAATGGCTGTTGTTGAATCATTGCTAAAACTTTTAGAGGAGAAATCGCAATCGGAACGTTGGCAACTCCAGGACAGAATCCTAAACATACTTAAAAACATAAAAGACCCATCTATTGCCCCTATTTGTGGGAAACTATTCCTTGAAAGTGAAGAAAATAGCCCTTTCCAGAATATCGCTTATGTATTAGCAGATATGGGAGATGAAGGTGTTCCTTATCTCCTTGAAGGAACTAAGTTAAAGAAAACTCATCGTATAGCTTTTAGTGCATTAGGTAGTTATAACAGCAAGACAGTCGTATATGAGGTTACACAACTTGCTTTAAATAAGTTTTATCCATTTCGCATAACTGCCATAGACACATTAAGTAATTTTGGATATATAAGTCGAAAAAGCGTTATGTCAACTTTGGTGACTTTATTGAGGGACACAAATCCCAAAATTAAACTTCACGTTTTACGTATAGTGGAGCAATTGGATTTGCGAGAGATGGCAGGTATAATCCGACCATTGACTAATAACAAAGATCAGCAAATCAGAACATCCGCTATCAGCATTCTTGATACTTTTGGCAATAAACCACCGATAGAATTAGAAATAAAATTGAATAAAAAATCCTATGGATATGATAAACCGATAATTATGGAATATAAAATAAAAAATGTATCTGACTATGACATCTCTATATCAAAGCACGGCACAGAGATAACCGATGCAATATATGGAACAGCAATAGAACCACCTGAGATCGTCAAACCAGATGGAGAATTATTGGCATATAAAGGTCCTGCTGTTGACTTAGGACCGCCGAATAAAGATAGCTATCAAGTCTTGCATCCGGGAGATTCAATATCAGGTCAGATAGACATTACAAAATTTTATGAGATTTATCAGCCGGGGTTTTATACAATCAAGCTTAAATATCAGCCGTTAGGTGATGGTATTGATTATGGTATTTGGAGTTGGAAGGGAAAATTAATTTCAAATGAAGTGACATTCAAAGTCAGACATCCATCACGTTGGCATTTTATGAAGATACTCAGAAATGCCCAAATATCAAATGCTGACGAAGAAGTCACTTTCAATGAAGCATTGAAGGCATGCAGGAAATTAGGGGAATTGCGAAGTAAGGTAGCGGTAAGCGATCTTAAAAAGATTGCTTTCTATAAGCTTACTGATGAATCAGACATAATAAAATATCGGAAACAAGAGCTTTCGTATTCAGCATTAATTGCATTAGCAAAAACTGAATCGCGAATATTGATACCAGATTGGCTTAAATTATTAAAAGACGATAATGTCAGAAAGCGTGAAATAGCACTTGATGCATTAATAAGACTTAAACATTCTTCCGCGATAGAGGTTCTTAGACATCAGGTCTTTGATTATGGGTCTTCTCCTGCTGAGCCAGCATTAAAATTAAAAGAGCTTGGTTATAATGACGGCATAGATTGGATAAATAAGATAATGCCAAAAAGGATAAGACATTGGAATCCAGAAGAATGTCAAAAATCAGTTATGACGTTGGCGAAGGTTCATGCCATCAAAGGCTTACGAGATGCACTGACCAGTAAAGAACAAATAGTGCGTGAGGCAGGCTATCTTTGGCTTCAAGAGATTGCAAAAGATATAGGCATTGATAGGCTTACGGAGATGTTGAAGGACATTGATCATAATGTCAAGAGAGCTTCTGCCTATCAACTCGCTAAACTTGGCAACGCAGGAGGTCTTGATATAATAAAACAAGACTTAGATACGGTCAACAGTGAAACGCGAGAACTGGCAAGAAATGCGATAATTGAATTATACAAAAATAAAGTCATATCACTATAAAAGGACAAGATATCATGCAAATACTTAATCTTGAAAGTGGGATATTTTTCCAAATGGGCAAAGGTCAAAATTGGCGTGTTGTTCACCCAGATATGGGAGCAAAGCAGATAACCCTAAATTACGGCAAACATGCGCCAGGGCAGGAGTTTACGCAACATACACACGACGAAACAGAGGACGTTATCGTGGTTCTTGATGGTGAAGGTGCTATAAGACAAGGAAGCGTATATACTCCTATTAAGTCAGGAGAGGCAATATTTGTCCCTGCATACGAAGTTCACGGCACAGTAAATACGTCTAATAAACTCATAAGAGTTTTCAGTTTTCAATCTCCACCTGATATGGCTTTATATCGCGGTCAAAGGGATTCATCTGCTGATTCTATTCCTAGGCCAATTGAGGGACACATAAGCAGGGTTCAAGTAATTGATATGGCTAAGGCGGGTCCTATATTCGGTAAACCGGGAGATTGGAGAAACGTTATTTCCAAAGATAAAGGATCAAAACATCTTTCTTTAAATTATATAAAACTATATTATGGCGATGAGTTTGACCATGAGCCACTACAAACAGAAAGTATATATGTTCTGATGACAGGCACTGTTGATGTATATGCAGACGATAAGAGATGGAGACTCAAATCTGATGATGTTATCTTTCTCAGTCCCGGAGATACGTTCAAGATGAAACAATTTGGCGGAGGACCAGCAAGACTTGTCCATTGTCAAGCTATTTGATCTTACTTAAACATTAGAAAGACCCTTCACTTCGTTCAGGGTGACATATAAATATCATTCGGACATATAAACGTCATCTTGAGCGAATAGAGAAATCTCAATGGTTGATAGAGTATAGAAATTTCAATGGTTGAAGGCGTTTCAAGCTCCGATAGGAGCGTTATATTTATAGAAAAGTAAAATACAAAAATTAAACTCCGAAGGAGTGATATATAAAAATGGCTCAAATAAAAATAGCTCAAAAACAGCGTTTTTATATTTCGCCCCTCTGGAGCTTTTGTTTTTTCTCTTGCGACTATAAATATTTCACGCCTAACGGCGTTAAAAACCCCATATTTCAAAGGTTTACACAAAAAAACCTACACTTGTCAGGGGATTTAGAGGGATTTTATAGTCTTAAAAATTAATACCATAGGAGTTTAACTTCATGCCATTACCTACTTTCTGGAAAACAATAGAGGAAAGATATAGAACTGGCTTATCTTACGTCTTTCTATTATATTTTAATATTAACGATATAATATATGACGATGTATATGGCTATCTTTGGACGAGGGACTACCTGTTGGAAAGGATGAACTATCTCGGTTGTGATGCAGTTTTATATTATACTCGTTCAGAAGGGTTGCAATTTCCAAATATAGCGCTCCGAAACGCCTATCAGTCCGCACTAAGGTTTGGTAGAATTGAGGAAATTGAGCCACTTCCTGATCCTCCAGAAGGTATGGATACATATCCGATTAAGAACATAAACGCAAATCTAAGACGTGTTGGAGAAGACAGGCAGATAAAAGAACCACAAGAAATGATGACAATGATTGAACGATTTTTTAGGCAGGGATTGGGAAATCTTAGAGTCGGATTTCTTGTGCAAGATATAGAGAAATTGCTTCCGAACCGAAAAGGTGTGCCTCTTAAAGATCAGCAGAACATAGTTGAGCTTGAAACATGGCAGAGATGGGCTAACGATCTTCAATTTCGCGATCGCGGTCATATAATCTTATTGCTTACCGAAAATATCTCTAACGTCGCACCAGAACTCATCACAAATGAACAATCCACTATTTACCCCGTTGAGATACCTATGCCGACATATCAAGAAAGATTAGCTTTTATAAGACATTTACTTTATATTCCAGAAGCAGAAGGTGAGGAAGGAAAATACAAGCTGTTACTTCCAGAAGGAGTTTTATCAGAGGAATTCGCCATGATGACACATGGATTAAACCTGATGGATATAACTAACCTTTGGATAACCAGCAGAACAAAAAAGACCCCTGTAACTCCTGCAATGGTTGTTCAACAAAACAGGGAATCTATTAAAATTAGAAGTTATGGAAGGCTTGAGTTAGTATATGGCGAACACGGGCTTAATACAGTAGGAAATCTTGCAGTTGTCATAGATTATATGGTTAAAGTGATAAATTTGCTGAAAAACTGGGATGCAAAAGGTGTCCCCAAGGGCATTTTGTTGGTCGGTCCTCCTGGAACGGGCAAGACAAACTTAGTGAACGCACTTGGTCGGGATATGGGAATCCATATTGTCAAATTATGTGGACTGAGAGGCAACGATCCAACCACTCGCAGCGATTGGGACCTGCACCGAGCCTTTGATATTATCAGATCACTGACACCAGTTATAGCTTTTATTGACGATATTGATAAATTAGGCTATTCAGGGACAGATGAAAATGAACGTAGAGTGATGAATCAACTTATGGAAGACCTTCTTAAATTTATGAGAGACCCACGTTTGCGAGGAAGAGTCCTTTGGATCGGCGCGACCAATAGACCCGATTTGGTCAACCCTGAGTTTAGAAAACCAGGGACGCTTGACGATGTAATCCCTTTTCTGTTGCCAGATGTCAGAGGGAGGGAAGATATTCTTAGAAAGATATTTCCAAGAAATTCTATTCCCTTTAATGAGAGAATTAATTTCGGTGCAATAGCGGGAAAAACAGAAAGATGCACAGGTGCAGACTTAGAAGTTATCGCAGTGCGAAGTTATCAAAATGCCCGCCTTAATAATAGAGATATAGTCATTGATCAAGATATAGAAAAAGCTGTGAGCGAATTTATCGTTCCACGTGATCCTAATATGGACGAATATCTTATGTTGCTCGCATTAAGGGAAGCTAATATAGTTTCTCTAATTCCCAAACAGTTGCCGGGAAATTTAGCCAATATAGTCTTTGAGAATAACATGATTAACAAAGCGAAGATCAGTCAAAGAATTCGTGAACTTGAGATAATGCTCAATATTCAAAAAAAATAATGGAACTATGAATAAAGTAATTCTTATTATCTTATTTTTCGTTATATTTTGCCATCAAGCCTTCTCTCAAGAAATTCAAAACCAAGAAATACTGAAACTATATGATAGTCAAGCGATTTACATTCACCACGACGTCTTTGGCAACTGGTATGTCAAAAACGCAGAAATATTGCCATTAGGGCGCTTTGGGTCAAATCTGATCAGAGAATTAGCAGGATCAAAATATGCCCTTGAAGAGATGGAAAAAGCTCAAAAAAAAGCTAAGAAGGGATTTATTGTCGGTATTTTTGCGACATCAATAGCATTGACAGGGACAATTCTTGAGATCGCTGATGTGGAATATTCTCATAAGCGAGAAGCATATATATCTATGGTCATTAGCAGTGCTATTCTTGCTAAGGTATCCTATGGATACAAGCAGTCTGCCTTATCTTCAATGAACAGGGCGGTATGGCTTTATAATCGCGATCTGGTCTCTGGAAGGCTTAAACGAGTTTCATATTAAAAAGCTAATTTAAGTATCGGATCTTTGTAGTGAGTTATCTGTATTCCAACCAAAGTCCCTATAATTGCTCCAACAATCACATCACTAGGGTAATGCCTGCCGAGATAAACCCTTGAGAATGAAGTCCCAAAAGCCAATAAGTATAATGGGACACGAAGTTTTGGATAATTACTACTCGTTATTGTTGCAAGCGTCCATGCGAAAGCTGAATGACCCGATGGAAATGAATCCTTTTCAACATTATCCAAAGGTCTTGGTCTACGTATAGTTTCTTTAAAAGCATAAACAATAACGCCTGTCTCTGCAAATCCAGCGGTAGCTAATTTCCCTGTCTCATAAGCTCTGTCTTTGCCAAATGCACAAAGAAAAGCACAAAATGCAACGTAAAACTGCGGATCGCCCATCAATTGAACTTTGGGGGCAATTTTATTAAATGACTTGTTTTCCATATCTTTATGGATATAATTAAATAGGTCTTGATCAAAACTCTCAATTGAATTTGAATAAGCTGGTATAGCACTCAAAATAAGGCATATGACTATCAATCTCAAAAACAACTTTATAACAATATTCAATTCATCATACTCCTAAATCTCGTTTATAGTGAAAAACCCCATTCTTAAAAACATAAATAACCTCCCCATGCCATTCTATTCGCCATTTATCAAATCCATCTTGGAATTCTATAACCTTATCTGGTTTTGATAGATTTTGACGTATTTTCGCGGTCTTATTTGCGTCTCTGTCAACTAATCTTTTATTTACAAAAGCTGTTGCAGAAAGGATAACGACCATTGCAAGCTTTCCAAGTGTCTTTTTATTTTGGAAGTCAGCATAAGTAGAAGGCGGACATAAAAAAGCAATTATAACAAAGATAGCAAGAATTCTTGATCTCATAATTTTACTTGTGCAGACAGAAATGATAACCTATCTATTATTGCGTAATCAAGTTGAATTCCGTTGATTTTTATTCCTATGCCAGTAGTCGGCTTTTTATTTGATAAGCCAATCCTTAACATAAGCCAATTTTTTATGCTATACTCCCAGCCTAAATGCGTTTCTAACGACAAGTCATCGTTAGATAGAATAACTATGTCATAGACAGACAAGATTCTTTCACTTAACCTATAAGACAAGCCAAAAGTAACGGCGTTAATCCAATGTTTCTGATCATCTAATTTTTGCACAAGCAATCCAAAAGAGCTATAAGGATCGGATTTAATTAATAATCCAAAATCGTAATCCCTTTTATATCCAAAAAATTGGTAATAATCGCTTGGATGCCTGCGTTTGAATTTTGCACTTACACCAATCGCGATATGTGAATTTAACTTCTGAGCCAAAGAGTAGTAATTATAATCTTGTATATCATTATTTTTCAGACGAAATGCGATCTTGTTTCCCCAAAATAAAGCGGTATCTCTATAACAGAATGCAACACATTTAGAATCAAGGACATTTTCTTCTCTATCCAACAGCTTTCCTGAAAAAAACACCTTGACCCCTTGCTTTTGGATTAATCCCGCAGGATTCCAAAAACCCGCCTCTGCGTCATCTGCAACCGCAACATAAGCATTTCCCATACCCAATGGACGAGAACCTATATATAATGGGCGATCTATTTCGTATGGCATTATCTCTGATATGGCAAGTTGACAATAAAAAAGTGAATAGAAAATAAAAATTTTCAGTATAAAGTGAACAGCTATAAATCCACATCTTGAAAAAGATGAAATATGATTTGTCTTTGTTAATCGCATGATATTCTAAATTTTATCATAACTGGTAGTTCTGAGATACTATCTGAAACCAATATTTATCAAGGTTTGAATTGAATGTCTAT
>DTPJ01000746.1 GCA_011334435.1 Candidatus Poribacteria bacterium
CTGAGATTCCATGCATTAATATTGCAAATTAATATATATATCATTTTGCATTACAAATGCAAATTTATGATTAACGAGACCATGCCCCGAGAAAAGAGAAAGACTCGGATTACGAAAGGCAGAAGGTGAAACTGACTGGCTTAATGAAAGACTCACGATAGAAGGAACCTCAGTTGGTTTCTGCTATACATGTAGGTATTTAGTATGAAAATCACCTTTGCTTAAACACTATGATTCCTCTATCCTCTCTAGGATCCTGCAGAAGTGGGTTTAAAGTTCTCTTCATCACTGTGCCTAACTTGAACGGAACTCCTTCCACCCTGCGTACGTCCTTTATAAATTCGCGCCAAGTGCATACTTTTGGCGGAAGAAATAGACATTCAAAGTTAGCAGTGGCAAAAGCTACAAACTCGTATTTTTTGGAGGTTTTTTGTGTAAAAAACCAAAGAAACAAGGAAAAAGTACATGACTCAAGAGCGCAATGTGCCCTTCCAAGTGGTGTAGGGCATGATAGAGGGTGTCCTAGATGGGGTCAACATGGTTGGTCCAGCTGAGGTACACCTTCGTTTACATACCAAAGGGCCCTGAGTGCAAGCTTCAGGTTGGATTATGCCATTGGTCAGAGTTGTCCGGACCATCTGGTTTAAGAGCATATTCGTGCTCAGCCACATCATAATACAGATCCCTATGGGCATGATAAAGATCAGGCAATCCCTCTCAGCTGACGCGGAGCAGTTGTGGGATATTTGATAGAGGGCGAACTCGCTAAATAAACTCCTTCGTGAGAATAGACCCCGAGATAATCACTGTTGCCCTATGTGCCATGAAGGTCGCGAAAAGAGATAAGAGAATCTCGCCCGAGGTAATGGTGCAGGCGGAAAGCGAAGAGTATGTATTCATGAGGATGCTCTTTCCAGAACTTGAAGAACACAACCCTCTTGTCCATTCCTCTGGTGGAATTGGAGATCTCCTCACTATCCTATAAACGGATGAATTATTTTCTAAATTTTTTTGAGGTTTAATTTTATGAACCCCCTCTTTTTGATCTAATATAAATTACCAAAACGGCAAAGATACCAAATCCAACCATTGTGGTTAAAACCTCAGGAAATATAAGCAAGCCTGCAACGACCAAAAATGCTGCCCTCTCAACCATATTTAAATGCCTTAGAAGGTAACCCGTTGTGCCGGCACCCAAAGCCAACACTCCTACTGCTACACTAATCAAAACAAAGACAAGATGGCCAACTTGCGCCAAGGAGTAGAGATTCTCGAATAGAAACGTGGGCTCGTAAACAAATATCAGAGGGGCAATAAAGGCTGGTAAAGCTATTTTAACGGCATTAATTGAAGTCTTCCAGAAGTCTGACTGTGCCATTATGGCTCCAACATAAGCGGCCAGCGCGACTGGAGGGGTAAGATCTGCAAGTATACCGTAATAAAATACAAACATGTGCGCCGCTAGGGGGAGTATGCCCATTTTGATCAGTGCCGGAGCGGCTATCGTTGCAGTCATTATATAATTTGGTGTTGTTGGCACTCCCATACCTATGATCAGACAAACTATCATTGTCAATAAAAGCAGGGGAATGAGATTGCCTCTGACAAGGTTAATTATCATGCCAGACAGATTGAGCGCAAGTCCTGTAAGTGTAAAAACTCCAATTATTATCCCCGCACAGGCAACAGCAGCAGTTATTGTGATGGAATTTCTTGCTCCAATCTCCAGAGCTGTAAGAATATCCTTGGGCTTCATATTGCCCGAGGCTATCCCAACGACAACCGTCATCGCAATCGCAACCAGAGCAGCAAGTACAGGGGTGTACCCAAGAGCAAGAACGATTATTAAGCTTATCAAAGGTAATAATAGAAAGCTCCTCCGAAAAACCCTTTGATCAGAGATGAAGGTTTTAAGCTCCTCTTCTTTAAGACCCTTTAGACCTTCTTTACGCGCATTCAGATCCGCTGATATAAAGATGCTAAGAAAATATATTACCGCGGGTAGAAAAGCTGCTAATGCAACCCTCGCATATGAAATGCCCAAAAACTCAGCAATCACGAATGCAGTTGCAGCCATCATCGGGGGCATTATCATTCCGCCAACAGAGGCACAGGGCTCGATGGCTCCCGCCATCTCTGGCTTATATCCGTATCTCTTCATCAGCGGTATTGTGAACGCGCCTATTGCAAGGACATTAGCTATCGAACTTCCGCTGATCGTTCCAAAAAGTGCGCTACCTACAACCCCCACCTTGGCAGGCCCTCCCACGGTTCTTCCAAAGGCTTTGAGGGCGAGATCAATAAAAAATCTCGTAACACCAGATCTCTCCATAAATGCGCTCAGCAAGACAAAAAGGAATATGTAGTATACAACCACCAACATAGGAATGCCCATTATTCCCTCCCAAGTAACGGCAACGTGTTCAACAATTCTGTAGAAAGAGAAGCCTTTGTGACCAAGCGGAGGCGGAAGATAATTACCGAAGTATGCATAAAGTAAAAAAGCGATTGATATTATTACAAGAGGCAATCCTATCGTTCTTCTGGTCAACTCGAGTAAAAGGACGATTATTAAGAATCCCATAAGAATGTCAATGTTATTTAGGTTACCTATGCGGTCTATGATTGATATACCATTCAGCGTGAAATATCCTGTTGAGATAACGCTGAGAGTAAGAAATATATAGTCGTATATTGGAATCTTGTTTTTATCTTTCTTGCGAAGGGGATAGAGTAAGTAACCTAGGAAAAAAGTGAAGCCTAGGAAGATTGTGTATCTAGATAAAAGGTAGATTTGACCAGGAAATATGGTTGAGTAGAACTGAAATAGTGAAAACAATATTGCGGTCGCTGAAACAAGGATAGCAAATTTTCCTCTAATTGATCGCTGGAGAATAAACCGCTCTTCAAGCTCTTTAACTGCAGGCGTCGTAATAGTCATGTTTCAATTTTTATTTTTGAGAATATTTAAAATTTTTGAATTATACCAATAGTTTTTATATTAGTTTGATAATGAAAACGGAAAACTTAAAAAAGCTAAATACTTAAAATAATTCGGTGGAACATATTGATTGAAACACTCATTTTAACGTATTCTGACATATTTAATTTGGACATGAAGATGCAAGATGTTATGAAGATCGTTGAAGATGTTTACCAAGCGCATGGATTAGGAGATTACGTCTTGCCCCCCAAAGTTGCATTACATCCAAAAGAAAACAGTTTTTTCCACTCAATGCCAGGATATTTACCGAAAATGGGTGCGATAGGCATAAAATGGGTAAGTGGCTACCCTGAAAACCGCAGAAAAACCCTGCCCACAATAATTGGCACGATCATAATTAATGATCCGGAGACGGGATTACCACTGGCTATTATGGATGGTACCTGGATCACTAATATGCGAACTGGCGCTGTAACAGGTGTTGGCGCAAAGTATTTGGCAAAAAAAGATTCAGAAGTAATAGGGATTATTGGAGCAGGTGTACAAGGAAGATGCAATCTACTAGCGCTTAATGAGTCTCTCAAAATACGAAAAGTGAAAGTTTATGATATATCGAAAGAGTCCATGAAGAGATATGCTGAGGAAATGGAGAAAAAATTGGGGCTTGATATTGAGATCGTTGAGAGAACAGAGGATGCCGTTAAAGATTCGGATGTCGTTGTAACAACTACTTCTGGCACTAGCGAACAGCTGGTAGATACAAAATGGCTCAAGCCTGGGGTTTTTGGAGCTCCGGTTGAAGGAGAGCCTGTTTGGGATAGACGGACGCCATATGTTGTCGATAAGTTCATAGTAGACAATTGGGAACAATGCACACATGGCGGTCAATTTTATTCGGAGATCGTCAAAGGTAATTTAACCAGAGAAAAAGTTTATGCAGAGCTTGGTGAGGTCGTAGCAGGCAAGAAAAGAGGAAGAGAGTCCAATGAAGAGCGGATAATTTTATGGGCAAGGGGAATGGGCACTTTAGACATTGCCATTGCCTTAGAAGTCTATCGACGGGCCTCCTCAAGAAATCTTGGCTTTAGGGTTAAATTCTCACAATAAAATAAATTATTTGTTATACGAGGTAGTGTAATGTCTAAGAATTTGTCACTAACTGAAAAGATAAAAAAAGAAGACTTTATCCTTTCATCAGAAGCCCTAAACAGCCTACTTCAGTATCTCATTAATGAATACAAGCTATACGCCCCTGTAAAGTCAGAGGCTAAATTTGCCAAGGTTGATAATGTAAATGAAATTGATCTGAATTATGTCTCCACGATATTGCCGCCAAAGAAATACTTCTTACCACCAATCGAAACAATTATGAATATCCAAATGAGAGGTTTTCACAGTTATGTTGTAAAAGAACCTGAAGTTAATGAGGAAAGGATAATACTGTTCGGCGTCCACCCTTGCGATCTTAATGCAATCCGACTCTTAGATAAAATCCTTAATAAAACATACCCCGACTTATATTATTCAAGAAAAAGAGATAAAACTATAATTATAGCACTAAACTGTTCCGCCGTGGACGAGTATTGCTTCTGTACAACTTTTGGTAGAGGACCGCATGCTTATGAAGGATATGATTTGCTCCTTACAAAATTAAAAGAAGGTTACCTCTTAGAGGTGGGAAGCAAAAAAGGGAGAGAACTCATCAAATATTCCCGATTAACGCCGTCACCATTGACGAGAACCATGAAATGTAAAGTGATGAAAGAAAAAACAAAAATCATTACAAAGTTGGAGGAAAAAATGAGAAAAAAGCGCATTCCAAATGTTGAAACCATCACTGAATTCTTAATGGAGAACTATGGGCATGACTTGTGGAAATCCATAAGTGAGAGATGTTTGTCCTGTGGTGTTTGCAACATTGTCTGTCCTACTTGCTACTGTTTTGATGTTATTGATAAAATTGGATCCAACATAAAGGAGATAGATCGAAAACGGATATGGGATTCCTGTCTTATTCCTGACTTTGCAGAAATAGCCAATGGAGAAAATTTTAGAAGGGATAGGGAATCAAGGTTAAAACACAGAATATACCATAAGCTAGTTTACTTCTTTGAACAGTATGGTGAAGTGGGTTGCGTGGGTTGCGGCAGATGTATACGGTGGTGTATGAAAAGAATCGACCCTGTGGAGGCCCTCAAAGAAGTTATAAAAACACCGGCTTTAGGTTGAAGCGTTTATGAATGTCTATAGACCCCACTTAGCAATTATTGAAAAGATCAAACAGGAAAATGACGATACTAGGACTTTCTCATTAAGATTTATTCGTAAGAAAATTCGTGACGAATTCAGATTTAAACCAGGACAATTTAATATGATATCGGTTTTTGGGTTTGGTGAAGCCCCTTTTTCAATATCATCAGACCCTGAAATTAAAGGCAGGTTTGAACACACTATCAGGAGGGTAGGAACCCTTACTAATGCTCTGTTTGGGTTCGATGAGGGGCATGTTGTGGGTGTGCGTGGTCCCTTTGGAAATGGATGGCCGCTCGATAAAGCCAAAGGAAAGAACCTACTCCTTATCGCAGGGGGTACGGGGCTCATATCCCTTCGACCCGCAATATATCATATAATGCGAAATCGGAGTGAGTTTGGAGACGTGGAACTCTTATACGGGGCACGATCTCCTAGCAACCTCCTATTTATTGACGAGCACAATCTTTGGGCGCGTTCTAAGAACTTCAGAATGTTTCTAACAGTCGAAAAAGTTTCTAATGGATTGAAATGGGATTATGAGATGGGCGTAATAACTGAACATTTAGATAAAATAAAAACAGACAACAACCCTATAGTTTTTCTGTGTGGACCTGAGATAATGATGAAGTATACACTGAAGGAGCTCATGAGGTTGGGTTTTAAAAAGCATCAAATTTACCTCTCGATGGAACGCAGAATGCGGTGTGGAATAGGTAAATGTGGTCACTGTCAAATCGGACCGAAGTATGTTTGCAGAGATGGGCCTGTCTTTGTTTATGACGATGTTGAGAATTTACCCGACAAACTACTCTGAGGTGCCAAAATGAAGGCAAATAAGCTGAAGATGGCAGTTTTTAAACTTGGATCTTGTAGCGGGTGTGTGCTTCAGTTGCTCAATGTCGGACTCCCCAGTCTATTAAAATTCATCAACATAGCATATTTTCCACTTTTAAAAAGTAAGAATGTAATTGGAGCCTACGACGTCGGTCTTGTAGAAGGTAGCGTCTCAACTAAAGAGCACGTGATGGCGGTAAAGAAAATCAGGGAGAGAAGCAAATTGTTGATCGCTTTAGGTTCTTGTGCATGTTTTGGTGGATTGCAAGCTAGTGAAAAAGATTGTAGACGCTCAAAATCTGATTATAGGATCTCAGTAACACATCCAATTGATCCGTGCGGAATAGACGAGTATGTGCCTGTTGACTTTTACCTTAAAGGCTGCCCATTTGAAGGAGAGGAACTAATAACGCTATTACACGCCCTCTCAAAAGGTGCAAAACCATATTTTAGGGAGCGTAGCGTCTGCTTTGAGTGTAAACTTCAGGAGATCCCTTGTTTAATGGAGCGAGAAAAAGCCCCATGTTTAGGATCCATAACCCTTGGTGGCTGTGGGGCGATCTGTCCTCTGATGGGTAAACCTTGTGAGGGATGTCGTGGACCCTCGAGCGATGTAAATCTTTCTTCAACAATGGAGTCCTTTTCCGATTTTGGAATACCCCCAGAAGAATTTTTTTACAAATTAAGAAAATATGCTGGAAAAGCATTTGGGAGTGCAAAACTTGAAGAGTAGGTCGAAGGGGGAGTGCAAAACTTGAGGAGCAGGTCGAAGGCAAAGGCAATAGATAGGATAGAAGGGGAGGCCCTCCTAAATATTTACTACAACGAACGAGGAGATCCCTTTAAAGCAACGATCGAAGTCTCTGAGGCACCTAGATTTTTTGAAAAGTTGATAATAGGAAGGAAAGTCCAAGAAGTTCCAGATTTAGTTTCAAGAATTTGCGGCATATGTTATAGCGCTCATCAAATAGCTTCAATAAGGGCATTAGAAAAGGCATTGGGCTTGGAGGTAACCGAACAGACAGAAACCCTAAGAAAACTACTTGCATATGGGGGGATGATACAGAGCCACGCATTGCACTTCTTCTTTCTTGCGGTACCAGACTTCTTTGGTAATGAAAACATATTTGATTTAACGAAAGAGGACACAAGGTGGATTCAATGGGGCTATAAAATAAAGAGTGTTGGTGATTTGTTAACTGAATTGATAGGTGGTAGGGCAATACATCCAATTACACCTACAATTGGAGGGTTTAAGAGGAGACCAAAGGAGAATAAACTAAAGAAGATCTTGAAAGAACTTTACGAAGCTAGAGAAGTTATAAAAAAATGTGTGGACGTTCTTGGCGATTTTGAATTGCCAAAGTTTTTAAAAAAATTTAGATTTGTAACATTGACCTCGGATAGCGAATATCCAGTTAATCGAGGTCTTGTGACATCTGGTCTTGATATTAAATTTCCTGAAGACGAGTACCTTAATCATATAAAAGAGAAGGAAGTTCCGCATTCCACAAGCAAACGGGCTTACTTAAATGATGGAAGCACATTCATTGTTGGCCCACTTGCCAGGCTGAATATGAATTTTGACAAACTTAATCCGGTAGCAAAGGAGTTTTCAGAGACGCTCAAATTTATGTCAAGATGTGATAACTTATTTTCAAGTCATTTGGCAAGAGTGATCGAAATGTCACATTTTCTAGAAGAGAGTATAAAAACAATAGAAGAACTGAAAATACGAGATGAAAACCTCCCCAATTACGAAATAAAACCCAACATTGGGTGTGCCTTGGTGGAAGCACCTCGTGGATTACTTTTTCATCAATATGAAATCGATAAGAATGGTCGAATAAAGAAAGCAGACATCATAACCCCTACAGTATGCAACCTTAGCAGTGCTGAGGAGGTAGTACTTGAGTATGTCCAATCAATTGAAAAGTCTTCTGATGATACAGTAAGGAATATATGTGAGCGACTAATTCGCTGTTACGACTTTTGTTTGTCCTGTTCAGTCCATGTTGAAAATATATACAAAACATAAATAATCAAATTTTTTACATATTTACAAATATATTTTAATATAATTATACCAAACCTAAAAAATCATTTAGTTGATACCTTTTTATTGATTAAATTTTTAAAAATTTTAGATTTTGATTAAAAATTATAAAAATAAAATTCCTGAAGTTTGCTAACTCCAAATTAGGATAGTCAAAAGGCTTACTTTGTTACCATAAGCAACGACAAACAACATTCAATTATTAACCTATCGGTTGGAAGAGTTAGACAAATCACGACTTCCTTTGCCAGTTTAGGGCGCCAAACTAAGAACTAAGAATATAATTTTCTCAGGCTATCTACTAGGTAAAGTATCACTGGTTTATCTTCTACCGAAAACCGGATCCTATCCCCATCTTCGCAAAAAAGCCAAAATTTTATCTCCAAATTATCGAAAACAACAGTTTGAAATGTGAACTTGGTGATTATAACACGAAACTCTTTTGTCGTTTGGTTTGAATAATAAATCACAACACCATTGCTAAATAAAAAAGAGTTACCATAGAAGGGGGTACCAGCTGCCTGTGTAGTTGTTATAACCTCTTTAAGCATAAGTTCGCCCCCTCGAACTTCATAAACCATTGTAACGGGTACCTTTTCTACAGAGTGTATATATGTAAAATTAAATTTCAGTCCCTCAGGAAAAGTATACATGTAGATTGGATATTTATTTAAAATTTCAACATAAAAAACAGGTATCGGGAATAATAAAGATAACATAATAAAAAAAAGAAAGATTATTTTGGTTTTCATATTCACTTAATTAGACCGATCTCTCTGTAATATTTCTCCGCTCCAGGATGCCATGGAATGGGCATGCCCTTTACCAAAGTATCAAGGCTAACCTGTTTCATAGATGGGTGGGCTGCTTGAAGATCTTTTAGATGTTGTACAAAGATCTTGGTTATTGTGTAGACAACATCATCGGGTAAGTCTTTGTTACAAACTATAAGATCCGTTACACCCACAGTTACAACGTCAGTGGTCTGACCTGGATAGGTATTGGCAGGTATAACGCAGGGGACATAGTATGAGTACTTTTTCGTTACTAATGAAGGATCGATGGGCAACCACCTTACCGCTCTAACTGATGCCAAATCAGTGTACCCGGCCGTTGGAATTCCAGCCGAGTACGTGCATCCATCTATCTGCTTATTCTTCATAGCCTCTATCATCTGTGTGAAGGCTATGTATTGAGGTTTAATGTCGTCAAAAGTCATGTTATATACGCTGAAGATCTCTTGAGTCGTCATAACATTGCCACTCCCAGGAGATCCCACTGCAAAAATCTTGCCTTTGAGGTCTGGTATGGTGTAGATGTCAGTATCTGCTAAAACTACAAACTGCACAACATCTGGATATATCACAGCAATACCTCTTGCATTTTGCATAGACTGGTTAAAAGGCTCATGTCCGGTCCAAGCATAGTATATCATATTGCCCATTATAAAGGAAACATCTACTTCTTTACGATTTACAGTATAAGCGTTAGCAGAAGAACACCCGCTGGTCTCAACCGTAGCCGTTATGTATCCGCTTTCTTGGTTTATGTAATTTGCCCAGACACCCGCTATGGGATACCAAGCACCAGCAGAAGAGCATGTCGCAATAGAGATTTTTACGGGCTGTCGAGTAGTTGTTGAAAGGTATGCTGCCCCTCCGACCACTACTATTGCTATGATTATTACTGCAATCATTAAACTTTTTTTCACTTTAAGCACCTAATTTTTTATTAATACTTTTTTTTTTAAAAAAGATTTCGGTTATTTCAGTTTGAATTTCTGTCCAATCCCTTTCTCTATTGCCTTCTGATACACATATCCTGCGATGGCTGCATTATCAGCACCATAGCCAATCGATATGTAGAGAGTCTTCTCTTTCTCGTTGCTACGCCCTTTCTTCTTACCAGCCACCAAGTCCGGTAATTCGGCATAAAGATCTTTCTTTGAGAATTTCCCTGATTTAACTAACCCTACCAGTTCTTTGACTCTGCCATATTCAACCGTATATTTCCACGAATCTACAACAACTTTGTCGGCAGATGTTATGACATTTGGGTTTAGTTCTTGATAAGAACCAACTTTGGCCACAAATACTCCATCACTTAGCCATTTGGCATCGACCATCGGTTCGTCTCCAACTGTAACGGTGACGATAATATCGGCTCCTTTGCATACCTCTTCATAAGAGTTTGTGGTCTTTATTGTTAAGTCTTCTAGTTTTCCCATCTCTTCGGCAAACTTTTTCATGGCTTCCTTGGATATATCGAAAACCCTTACTTCATCAAACTTAAAGATAGAATTTAAAGCCTTCAAGTGATATCTTCCTTGAAATCCCGCTCCAATTATTCCAAGAACCCTCGAGTCCTTCCTAGCTAAGAGTTCTGCTGCTACAGCAGTCGTACCGGAAGTTTTGAGACCAGTAATATGATCGCCATCCATAACTGCTACAGGAAGACCTGTCTCTGGTGAGTAAAGTACTATAAGTGTGGTTATCGAAGGCAATTTATACTTTTGTGGATTGTCTTTAAAAAGTGAGAATGTCTTTAACAGTAGGACTTCGCTTGGATAGGATATATATGCCCCCATTGGTTTTAAGAAGCCATGCCTTTTCTCTATGCTCAAATAGAACTTGTCTTCTATAACTTCTTTCTTGGCAAGTGCTTCAATCGCCTTTCTGCAAAGATCAATCGATTCCTTTGTGTCCACGCAACTCTTCACCATCAAGTCTGATAAAAGGAGGATTTCCCAAGGTTGCATGAAACCACCTAGATTAATATATCAATGAGTTAATATTATAAAGTTTTCTAAAAACAAATATGTAAAAACTTAAGATGTTCGCTTTTATTTTTTTGTTTTCTTTATTAAAACTAATGAGTATACAAGGGGCTTACCGTGTTTGAGTGGCATATCCGTAAGAACCGTAGCCAACCTCACGGCAGGACCATAGCTTGGAGTTACTAACAGCCCGTTCCTACCTATCCATCCAAGACCGGCCGCTCATGCAAAGGCCTTGTGAGATTTACACTCCCAAGAAGCCTATATGGATATTGCCCAGAAGAAAGCTGAAGGAACGCATAACCTGACTCCAGTAAAGACATGTTTTTCATTCCTTGGTTTTTCATTTTTATGCTTTTTATATTCTATTTGAGATCTTCCACGAATATATTCAGTATACCCTCGCAAATAACCACATCATTGCTTGGAGACTCGCGTTTCAGCATTCACCCCCCGCTCTTAGCAACCTTCAGGTTATATGCACTCAACCAAACGAAGGCCACTTTTTAGCAACTCGGCTAAAGCCCAGTCGGGCGCACGGTCAGCCCACCCTAAACAGTGCGCCACACAATTTGATACTCCGGCATACAGAGAAGGGGGAGGATGGGCGATTGAGTTTCAACTTTTCTCTTCACCCTCACATGAGAACTTTTATGGGGGTTAAACTTGTCCTCAAGAGTTACACTCATCGCACATGATATCTGAGGGGAGTATGAAAAATAGATTGGAAAGCTTAGAGCCGCGCTTCCGAGTTAGCTACTGAGGAGGTGGGGCTTTGGCAATTGAATGGTTCAGCCTCTTTGGGCGGTCAACATCGTAAATGAGATCCTTTATTACTTCAAAGAGTGGGA
>DTPJ01000364.1 GCA_011334435.1 Candidatus Poribacteria bacterium
AAATCATCTTTCTTATGCAATTTGCATTGGTTATATTGAGTGTTTATGAATTGTATGATTTAAATTTGCATCCTCATAACTGTTTTGAAGACGAGTTAATGATGGTTTAAGATAATATGGTTTTGTGATCTCAACATTCATCACATCGTTATATTCTGAATTTTCGTCTATGAAACAACGCAAATTCTCAATTTCTTTTTCATCAAATATAGATTTACAGCGATTTAGAAATTCCTCTTTAACTCTATCCTTTAATTTTGCGTATGAAACCATAGGATTATCAAACGAAAATCCCGTCTCTTCAAGGTCTTCTAACTCTATGCGAGAAATAAATGATCTGTATAATCTTATAAAAATTCTTATTTTTTCTTTACTAAATCCATATATTTTTGAGTCAATTATCATTTGAGCTTTTAGGTCAGCTTCTTGCACTTTAACGATCGGTTTTCCAAAGACTATCTCAAAATCAACGATCTGATATTTGAGAGGTCTGTTAATATGAGTTCTATATCGCCGAATAGTATAGATTTCTGTTCCATCAGAAGCAAGAAAGTAATCTTCCCTTATAGGTTCCCAATAGGCATATTGGCTACAAAACGAGCCTTCAACTACATAAAGTTTTACTGTATCGTGATTCCTATGGGCATCTTTAAATTCAGTGAGATCATCACATTCTATTTCAATGAAATCATCTGTTTCTCGATCATAACTATAAGATGGAAAAGTGTCATATTCCGTAGGACAGAAAAGTTCATTACATTGTAAGCATCTTATTATTATATTTTCCATTTTGACCCTTCCTATTTTTTGAAACATAGTTTATTACAACCATTAACTATGTTTACGTGCTACTATTAAAAATAGTATCACTATTTTCTTGACAAGTCAAGTAATTTTGCAATTTTGTTAATTGCCATCTATTATTGATCATTGTCAAAGAACGTCAATACCTTGATTTTAGTTTAATTTGACCGCAATCCGTTGACGAGAGTTTTATATTTCTTCTTTTAAAGTCAACATACGGGCAGAAAATCGGTTAAAAAATTGATATTGATACCATTAGTCTTTGAATCTAACTTTGCTATTGACATTGGGCGATCTAAAATGACATATTATTGACGAGAAAATTTTGTCTTATAGGGAAGAAACAAAAATAACAGACAGGAGAATAAAAACAGATGAAAATATTACAATTTTATGTTCCGGACGAGGGGCTTAGAGTCGGCATAATGGAAGGCAATAGCGATGAAGTATTTGATATTACATCATCAGGCATTCAAAGCACGCTTGATCTTATAAAAAGGTCAATCCTCTTAAAAATGCCTATTGAAAGCATTGTGAAATCGCAAGAGAAGAAAGGGAAATTCTCTTATAACGAGTTAAATATTATGCCAGATAAAACGAAACCTCATTTACTTTTGCCCATCTATCCGCCAGAAGTTTGGGGCTGTGGAGTCACATATAAACGAAGTGCCGAAATGCGAGATGATGACACCACGTCCGCAAAAGGCATCTATGACTATGTTTACTCAGCGACAAGACCTGAACTATTTTTTAAAGCTACAAGTTCAAGATGCTCAGGACCTAATGATTATATCTGTATTAGAAGCGATTCAGTTTTAACCGCTGCTGAACCTGAATTAGCTTATGTCCTCGGCGACGGAAAGGAGATAATCGGCTATACAATCTGCAATGATGTATCTGCTTGGGATATTGAAAGGGAAAATCCGCTTTATCTTCCTCAATCAAAGATATTCTATGGTTGTTGTGCTTTGGGACCGGTTATATCGCTAAACTCTGAGATAAAAAATCCTTATAATTTGAATATAACCTGCAAGATCATCAGAAACGGAAGTGTTATTTTCTCTGGAGAGGTAAATTCCTCAAAGATTAAACGGACGTTTGACGAACTTACAGATTTTTTATGTAGAGATAACCCAATTCTTCCCGGAACAACGATGACCACTGGCACAGGGATAATGATACCGAACGATTATGCCCTTGAACCAAACGATGTAGTAGAGATTGAGATTGAAGGTATTGGAAAGCTTTCTAATCCCGTAAAAAAGCTTTAATCTTTTAGCATTAAAAATTAGAATGGCAAATTACTTGCAGTAATGTTCTTTTGTAAATCATTTGACAAAAATTTTATGTTTTACATTATTGAAACAGATAATAAAAGATGATCGGGCTGTTTTTAAGGTATTGTTTACAATAATCATAAGCTTTATGATACTTGGAATAGTTATGTTTGTATTAGCATTCTTTATATTGAACTACCTTTTGATATGGTGGAGGGGAATTTTATGCATTTTGCTGAGCCGTTTTCTATGATAGTTGCGATAGTCGCCATCGTTATGATAACTGGACTTTTCAGAGATATGATCAAACGAAGGCATGATCTTTCAGCATCAAACAAAGATTTGACTGAAATAAAACAAAGGCTTACTTCAATAGAGGCAGAATTAGCAGACATCAAAGAACAGATCGCTGATTTTATAATCAAAACGAATTAAGCATTTCTAACATTCAATTGGGTTGCCCGCTGGCTCTTAAATCAGAATTAAGGAGGTATAAAATGTCAAAACTAAACACAAAAGAATCAATAATTGAGTTTTTGAAGCAAGAGGGTTATGAATTGACAGAAAAAGAAGATGGTAATGTTTTAGTAATAACTGACGAGGATGATTTCACTATATTTTCTGCGATAACTGATAAGCAAATTGAGTTTGTGGTGGACATCTGTGGCGAAAAAGACCTGAAAAAAGACAAAATAGCTGAAGTATATCGTATGTTGCTTGACCTTAATACCGAAATACAACCGAGTTGTTATGGGATAGACACTATGGAAAGCGAAAATCCCCGTATAGTATTAGTTGATAGTCTGCCATTAGAAAATCTTGATGTAAATGAGTTACAAATTTCATTAAGTTCTCTTGCACAAAACACGTTAAATGCTATGGAAGTATTAACTCCATACCTTAAAACTAAACAATAATTAGCTTTTTAAGTTTAGCTAAAAAAATAAAAAGGAGATAAAAAATGGGTATTCTAAGTCGTATGAAAGCTATATTTAAGTCAGAAGTAAACGCTGCTCTTGATAAGGCAGAAGATACAGAAAAGATGTTAAATCAGACTGTCCTTGATATGCAAGAGCAATTGGCAAAAGCCAAACAACAGGTAGCTATTGCAATTGCTGATGAGAAAAGGCTTGAGAGATCATATCTTGAAAATCAACAGTTGACCGAACAATGGATGGACAAGGCAAAATTAGCTGTCCAAAAAGGCAATGATGAATTAGCCAAAGCAGCTCTTGAAAGAAAAGTTGAGTATGAAAATCTGGCAACTGAGTATAAAAAGCAATGGGAAGCACAGAAGGCAGCGGTAGAGAAATTGAAAGTCTCGCTTAGGGATTTAGAGAGAAAAGTTGATGAAGCTAAGAGACAAAAAGACCTTCTCATCGCAAGGAACAAGAGGGCTATTGCCCAAAAGCAGATTCATCAAACGATGGCTGGAATGGCTACCAATGCAGGAGTTTTCAACACATTTGATAGAATGAAACGAAAAGTTGAGGAGCAAGAAGCGAGGGCAGAAGCAGCAAAAGAGATCGCAGAAGAAACCGGCGATGCTAAACTTGAAAAACAATTCGCAGAACTTGGGAAATCAAGCATTGACGACGAACTTGCGAAGCTAAAATCACAAATGGCAAGTGGCGAAACTCCAAAAGCTGAAGACCCTGAGCTTGCCAAACTCAAAGAGGAAATTAAAGGATAAATCTGAAAAAACGATGCAGGATATAAGATAACATTTTATCTCCTGCATCCCGAATTTTATGTCCCAATTTTACCAAACTTTGGACAGTTTTAAGCTAAAAAATTTCATTAGGTTGAAGGTTGAAAGTTAAAGGTTAAAGGTTATATGTCGCCCCTGACGGAGCCAAAAGATTTTTCATTTATGTGTTTTCTATAAATATATCACCCCTTCGGGGTTAAAAGTCTATAGCAAGAATGACAACAATATTCCCTTTGGAAGAGAAAAGGAGTTATAAAATGATAGCATTAATCAACTTTATATTCTTTGTGATAGTCGTCGCAACCATCGTCGGTGCTATCTGGTTGTCAAGAAAATATAAAGAGCGATATGCAGAATTCCCTTGGTGGAAAATAGTTATCGCCATCATCATTGAGATCGCCGCATGGATCATAACTGTTGGATTCACCAAATGGGTATTCAAGCATCCATGGATCGCAGTTATAGCGATTATCATTCTTCTGATCATCTTCTTCAAAAGAAAAAAGAAAGAAGAACAAATACTTTAGTTGAAGGTTAAAAGTTAAAGGTTGAAGGTTGTTGTTTTATGGACACAATCTTTAACTTTACTCTTAGCGTCTAGCATCTAATCCTAACCAACGATGCTCCCAACCATTTGATGCGGTGCTTCTGACATTAAAATATTCTCCATCACAATTAGACTCCAACGGATAACCATTCTCATCATTAAGATAACGTGACGACATCATGCCCGATTGGACAAGCACATCTAACGATGAAGGCAATTCATCATAGGCTAAACGATAAGCATATACAGCCCTTCCAATACCTAAACGGATAAAATGTGCTTCGTTATGCGTCTTAACTTCACGATTAACCTCTGGCGGAAGATCAAGCAATTTAATGCTTTCCAATGACAAAGGCAAGACATTTCCAGACGAATTTGGCTTTGCACAAAAAGTTATTTTATGTTCCCCTTTGGTCAAGATATGAGTTCCTAAAAGCAGGTCTTTTTCCTCAAATGACTGATTTTGAAGGCTCACATCTGATAAAATTGTCTTATCATCAATTTGAATATCAAAGATACCGTGATTTGGGGAGGTAAAAGTCATTAATCTAACTGCATAACGTCCATCTTTTTTCACTGAAAAAGGCAAAGTCAACGTTGATCCAGATTTTAATTCCTGCCATTTTAGCGATGGACGACCACCAAAAAATCCCACAGCTTGGACTGTAAGCTTGCCATCACCAATAATCTTCGCATGTCTAAAAGCCCTTACGAGATGATGTTCTTCCCAAGGCACGCATCTTTCTGGATATGGCGGAAGGTATCCAAACCGCTTCGGTTCTCCAGTCTGATACCAAAATGCAACACTTGACAAAAAGTCTGGTCGTTCAATAAACCATGCTTCTTCGGAATTTTCGCGATTGCCTTTATGCTCAATGGTGACCTTTAATGATTTATTAAATCCGACAGGGTCTAAAACATGCCAACGATAACAGATGCCGTTATCGCCAGCATCATATCCCTGCCATCGTGGCTGTCCAAACCAATGGCTTGTCCGTGTCCTAAATCCCCATGCGTCATTGAAATAATCTTCGCTACCTGTCCCTTGCAGGCTTGGGACTTCCTCGCCATCAATATAGAAGAAATCATCTCCTTCGCCAAACCATCCATCTTGAGCCATTGTGACAGACATAACCGTTCCTACATATTTTCCCTGCCCTTCTATATCTGCTATAAGATAGTCCTGACCCATAATCGCAGGATATTCCTGTCTGTATTGTGCATAGAAATATTGTGTATCTGGTGGAAGAGAGTCTAATTCTACCCAATCAACCTGCCAATAAAGCCCTGTTGTGCGATTAGGATTATCGTTTGTGACAATGATCCGAGCAGATTTGGCAAATGGCATACGCCAATAGCAAGTAAGACTTCCTGATTCCGAAACTTGAACGGGAACACTATTCACAACTGCGACTTTTTGCCCAACTGCGAAGAAATCGCCAAGAGGGACCTCAACGCCGGGTTCTTTTTGATCGTCCCAATATATTCTGAGGCTTAAAGCGTTTAATTCATTTACTCCTCCAGCGTGACTTGTTAGCCATATATGATTAATATAACCAGGTCCTTTTAATATTGGCATTTCAAGGACTTTTCCCGGAGGAAGTGGGGTCATATCAAAGTTGCCGTCATTCCAATTCGGCTGTTCATTGCTGGATATGCGACGGTTTCTACCAATCGGTGGCATAGTTAAAGCACCTAATACATCACCAAATAAAGACATAATAACCTCCTATTAGTTTTTCAATTATTAGAATTAAGTTTTATCCAGTATCCATCATATCTCAATATGTTCTGAACTAACGACTAAACCATCTTTATCAATCAAGTTTAGATAACAAACTGTTGCATTTTCGGGCAAATTCGCAAAAGCTATATTTTTATCAATATTGGCAGGCTCGCTATACCATTCACGATTAAACCAATCGCCCAAATCTTTTGTGAATAATATTTCTGCTTGATTTATATCAGATATTGACTCAAAACTTGCCCAAACGATGTTTTCATCAATTCCATAATCTATAATTTTAGCTAATGGACTGCCATTTTTAAGATAGCTATTAGCGTAAGCATGAATTTCCTCTGGATTTTCGCCTGCCCCTCCGTGACCATGAGGCATTCGCAGTTTTATGCAAAGTGTATGCTCTCCTTTTGTTGCCCGATATGATCTTTGGACTGAATCTAACGGATAGGCAAAGTCATTTGTTCCTGTCACCCATAAAGTAGGCATCATAGTATTTTTCAGGTAATTTGACGGATCCCATAGATTTAACCATTTTTCTGCTTTTTCCTCTCCCATAGCTTGAAAAGTAGGTAGCCAACAGGAGTTGACGCCAAGGAATCCACATCCATAAACTGGGACAGCGAATTTGAAACGATTATCCACTCCTGATGCGATACAGGCTAAATATCCGCCCCAAGATATGCCCGTCATACCGATCCGATTAGGATCAACTTCTGGAAGTGATGACATAATAGAGTGAGCTAAAATAATGTCAGATATAGCATGATAAGTCCATTGGTCTTCAATCTCCCAATCAATTTGATCAAATCCGCCCCAACCGGGAGGACCTCCGCTTTCATGTCTATTCCAATTGCCATAAACTCCTTTTGGGATGCAACCGCATAAATCCATAGCGATAGCAGAATATCCCCGATTGTTCCATAATCTAACCCATTCTTGAAAGGCAGTCCCGCCACCGCCATGTATTAGCACCATTGCAGGCATTGGTTCATCGGTTTTATTTTTTGGTATTCCAAGCCATGCAAAGACCTTGGTCGGTTTGCCATTCCATCTCAAACCATCGTAAAATATAGCCTTCACATCGGCATCTGATTCAAACTCTGGAGCGGAATATATTTCTGGTGGGATTGATAGCTTATCTAAATCCCAAATTATTTTTCTTAAGTCCTGCATCTTATATCCTTTCTAAAATTTATGTTTTATAGACGTGAGAAATGCTATTAGTTATACCATCTCTCTATACCCTCATCCTAACCTTCTCCCTTATAAATGGAGAAGGAACTATTTATCGACTATTTATCTCACTTTGAATGGGGATTGATGATTTGTTATACTGACAATAAACTATCTACCCGCTTGGGCTATAATAATTCAAAGAAATAATATAATGCAATTTTATGTTATTTTTTTATTGATTTAAAGAGCCAAATTTTAGTATATTGATATATGATGGTTTTTCTGTTTTGTGGCATTTGACAATGTAATGGTAATTTGCTATCAGTAAGCATTTGCCATTATGGAGACGAAATGGAGAATTCTATCGTTCAATTAGAGTCTATAACAAAAAAATTCGGTCAAATAACCGCTGTTGATCATGTTTCTTTGGAAATTTTAGCTGGAGAATTTTTTTCCATACTCGGTCCTAGTGGGTGTGGGAAAACGACCTTACTAAGATTAATAGCGGGATTAGAAACTCCTGATTCAGGTTTCATATATCTGCATAACAAGCTAATCAATTCTGTCCCTCCCTATCAAAGAGACGTAAACATGGTTTTTCAAAACTACGCCTTATTCCCTCACATGAATGTCTATGAGAACATCGCGTTTGGTCTAAAAATGCGAAAAATGAGAAAAGAGGAAATAGATCAAAAAGTTTCAAATGCGTTAGAATTGGTTGGGCTTTCTGGCATGGGTTTAAGAAAAACTACACAGCTTTCTGGCGGTCAACAGCAAAGAGTCGCATTAGCAAGAGCCTTAGTAAACGAACCTTCAGTGTTGTTATTAGATGAACCTCTTGGGGCTTTAGACTTAAAACTTCGCAAGCAAATGCAGATGGAACTTAAATCACTCCAAAAGCAATTAGGGATCACATTTATATATGTCACACATGATCAAGAAGAAGCCCTTACAATGTCTGATAAGATTGCGGTAATGTCCGCAGGAAAAATTGAACAATTGGGGACACCAAGTCAAATCTATGATAAGCCAAAAAGCGAGTTTGTATCAAATTTTATAGGCATTTCAAATCTCTTTGAAGGTGATCTGAAAAGCCTTGATAACTCCACGCTCGTTCTAAATACGCCAGACGGCATAGAAATAAAGGCTCTTGTTAATGATAGCACATATCCTAGAACAGCGATCGCTATGGTCAGACCAGAAAAAATTCAAATTGATACTCAGAAACCAGAAAAAGAGGTAAATTTTCTACGTGGCAAGATCATAGACATTGTATACTTAGGAACAGTTATGCAGTTCAAGGTTAGATATAAAAATAGAGATGTATTTATCCTTGAGAAAAATTGCGACAGGGCTTCGGAGTATAGTTTGGATCAGGAAGTTTTCATCTCGTGGGATTTCAACAGCACCGTAATATTGCCAGAAAGCTGAAAAATGCGGAATTTGATAGATTTATTAAAATTCGGAAAAATAAGCGAAAGAACCAGGGTTTTTATACTTATTAGTCCCGCTGTTTTTTGGCTATTTTTTTTCTTTCTTCTGCCTTTGGGAATATTGTTGGTTTACAGTTTCTGTCAACCTAATACTTCTGCCCCAAGAGGCGTTAATTGGGAGTTCACCTTTGATAATTATGTGAAAGCTATCAATCCGTCATGGTCTTCTGATCCAGATTTTGTTGATCTTAAACCTGTCATTTTAAGGTCTTTATGGTTAGCATTTGTCAATACCTTTATCTGTCTAATTGTTGGCTATCCTTTGGCATATTACATCTCTAAACAATCTGCAAAGTTTAAAACTATCCTGCTTATATTAGTGATATTGCCTTTCTGGACAAATTTCTTGGTCAGAACTTATGCTTGGATTATAATTCTGAGGGAAAGCGGACTGATAAACACAATATTGATGAGATTAGGGATTATCCAAACCCCACTTGAACTTATCTGGACTAGAGGGGCAGTGATCGTAGGATTAGTTTATGGGTATTTGCCCTTCATGGTCTTACCGCTTTATGCGTCTATTGAAAAAGTGAACCCTTCATATTTTGAAGCAGCTAGCGATTTGGGTGCAAATAGTTTCCAAACTTTTCTAAGAATAATGTTACCATTGACAACACCCGGCATAATTGCTGGCTCTATATTAGTTTTTATCCCGACAATAGGTGCTTATATTACCCCTGATCTGCTTGGTGGGGCAAAAGTGATGATGATCGGCAATTCAATAAAAATGCAATATCTCACTATAAGGAATTGGCCCTTTGGATCGGCACTTTCTTTTATTGTCCTAAGTATCGTCTTGCTTGCATTGTTTTTTTATGTCAGACATACGGATTTAGAAGAAAATGGCAGTTAAATCTTATTCAAATATAGGCAAATTTTCATTGGCTTTTTACTCTTGGACAGTATATCTGTTTTTTTATCTACCTATTGTCATACTCATAGTATTTTCATTCAACATTTCACGCATAAATACCGTCTGGACTGGATTTACTCTTAGTTGGTATGGCGAATTACTAAAAAATGCAAACATAATGATAGCATTAAAAAATAGCCTTATAGTCGGCATAGTCTCTACTATCATCTCTACGATTATAGGCACTATGACTGCGTTTGCTATGCACAAGTATAATTTCTTTGGCAAACGTCTATTTGATCTTGTTCTATACATGCCGATCATCATTCCAGATATAGTTATGGGAATTTCTTTAGCTATATTTTATAATATTATCCGTTTCACATTTGGTTTATTCCCAATAATTGTTGCACATGTAGCCTTTAATATTTCGTTTGTCGCTGTTGTCGTCAGATCAAGGCTTCATGGATACAATAAAACCTTAGATGAAGCGGCTATGGACCTTGGTGCTAACCCCTTTCAAACATTTATGAAGGTGACCTTGCCATTAATTTCCCCTGGTGTTATTGCTGGTGCATTAATAGCGTTTACTCTATCTTTTGACGATTATTTGATAACATCATTTGTTTGTCCCCCCGGTTCAAATACACTACCGATCCATGTCTATTCAATGATAAAGACCAGAGTAACACCAGAGATCAACGCATTATCCACGTTCATATTGGCATTTACTATGACATTAGTTCTAATTGCCCAAAGGTTTATGATGGGAGGAGACAAGCAATGGACAAAATAACTAAACGTGATTTCATTAAAATTACATTAGCTGGGGCTTTCACTGCTTTTAGCTTGACAATCATTGGATGTAGCAAAAAGGGAAGAAAACTTTCAGAAAAATTGTATGTTTATAACTGGGCTAATTATATAAGTAATAAGACCATTCCAGATTTTGAAAAAGAGTTTAATGTAAAAGTCATCTATGACAACTTTTCCAATAATGAGGAGCTTTTAGCTAAACTACAAACAGGGGCAGGCGGTTATGATGTAATATTCCCAAGTGATTATATGGTAGGTATAATGCGGAAGCAAAACTTGCTTGAAGAATTAGATATGAAAAATATCCCTAACTTCAAAAATATAGGCAGTAGGTTTAGAGACTTGCCGTTTGATCCGGGAAACGTATATTCAATACCATATTTCTGGGGGACTACTGGGATAGGCTATAATTCTGAAAAAATAACAGAAAACATAGATAGCTGGAAGATACTTTGGGACGAAAGGTATAAAGGGAAAATATCTATGTTAGATGATATGCGAGGTTTGGCAAATCCCCCATTGAAACTATTAGGATATTCAATAAATACCACTGATCCTAAACAGATCAAAGAAGCAGAAAATATGCTGTTAAAGCAAAAACCTTTGGTTAAGGCTTATACCAGCGATACTTACATAGATTTTTTAGTTTCTGGCGATATTTTGCTTGCCCAAGCATATAGCGGTGATGTTTTCCAAGCTATGAAAGAAAACAAAAAAATAAAATATGCTATCCCCAAAGAAGGCTCTGATATATGGATTGATAACATGTGCATTCCAAGAGGTGCGAAAAATAAATATACCGCAGAAGTTTTCATCAACTATATCTTGCGACCAGAAGTAAGTGCAGAAATTTCAAATTTCACTTGGTATGCAAATCCAAATGATGCCTCTCGTGAATTTATAAAGCCAGAAATCATCAACAACAAATCTATATATCCTCCAGATGAAGTGCTAAATCTATGTGAATATCAAAAAGACGTAGGACCTGCAACCAAATATTATGAGCAGTTATATAATAAAGTAAAAAGTTAGAGATCGCATCTGAATCTCATAAGTCTTTTTATATAACGATGATTATTTTTGATGCTATACAAAAAAAATTGGTATAAGATTTGTCAAGAAGTAAAAATATTTAACTGAGAATTCTGAAAACTAGTTAAATCCAATTATCATAAGGATTAGAAAGCCATATAAAAATGAAAATGCTCCATATTTGTCATTCCCGTGAAAACGGGAATCCAGAAAAATCATAACAAAGGAATGGATTCCTGCTTCCGCAGGAATGA
>DTPJ01000635.1 GCA_011334435.1 Candidatus Poribacteria bacterium
ACGGAGAAGACAGCTTTACCTTTGTTGTCAATGATGGAAAATTAGATAGTCAAATAGCGACAGTCGGTATAAAGATAAATCCTGTTAACGATCCACCAATTGCATATGCAAAAGATATAGAGATAGATGAGAATATGTCTGTCAAGATTGATCTATCAGGTAAAGATGTTGATGGCGATAAATTGGAATTTAAGATCATAGATCAACCTAAGAATGGGATAATTGAAGGAACTTTGCCAGATTTAATATATAAGCCGAATTATGCTTTCAGCGGAAAAGATAGCTTTACCTATATTGTCAATGACGGAAAAATAGATAGTGAACCAGTAACGGTCAATATTAATATAAAATCTACATCTAACCCTTATGATGTCAACAAAGATGGGATCGTCAATATCATTGATATTATTTTTGTAAGTAAATATATTGGCAAGACAGATTTTCCGTTAGATAATAACCCTGATGTCAATAGGGATAAAAAGGTTGATAATCAGGATATTGACGCTGTCATAAAAAACTTCGGCAAGAGGCAATAAAAATAGTTGATTTTTTGAGTTTGTAAAATTACTTAAAATCCCTCTAAATCTCCCTTTTTCAAAGGGAGACTCTCAATGTTTTTCTTTTTTTCAAAGGGAGATTTTAATGGTTTAATTCAAAAGTAGATATTTTTAATCGCCTTTTGGTATTTCTCTAATTAGGAAATCGCCTACTTTTGTATTATTTTCCTTTAATGAATTGCCAAACTTTTCAGCGTCGCTCTTACTTTTAAATTTCCCGATATAAACATGATAGACCTGACCTTCTCCGTTGGAATCAGAACGCACTTTTGGCTCATATCCTTTTGCTTTTAGCGAATTTACAATATCATCTGTATTCTTTTTTGAACTGAAAGTTCCTATTTTAACGGTGTATTCCATTTCCGTCTTTTCATTCTTTATATCTACCTGTTTTGATGCCGATGAAGTTGGCGGAGAAATAGCCACAGGGTTTTGTATTTTAACATTATTATTAGCATTATTAGCAACGTTATTATTAGGTGCTTGGCTTGTTGTAGGATATGACACCTTCACAGGTTGTGATGGATTAACTGTGACTGGTTTAGTTTCCGCATTTTTGTTAGCTAATATTGGTTTATGATAGACTGGCTCTGGCTTACGATCAATTAATGGCATAAGCTTTGGAGAAAGCACTTTTAACAACTGAACGGGCAGTGTGCTTGTAAATTTATACTGAGAAGCTTCATCACCTGCAACATAAGCGGTTATTGTGCCGAAAAATCTATCTCCGATAAGAAAGACAAAAGTCGCTGTTCGGCTCATCACCTTAGATTCAATTATGCGACCTCTAGCTCCGTAAATCTCTCTTCTATTGTCACCTGTTCCAGTCTTTCCGCCAACGGGTATCTCTATCCCATTAGAATTAACAAAAGCTTTATGGACTCTCTTTGCAGTGCCATTTTCTACAACATTAATCAATGCCTTTTTTACAATATCGGCTATCTCAGGGGCGATAACTTGTTCTCCCGAATCTTTATCAATGACCATAACAGTTTCATAAGGAGTATCCTTAGCGAAATGAAGTTCTTGTATTTTAACCATCGGGTATCTAACGCCCTTATTTTGTATAATGCCCATTAGCTCTGCCAATGCCGCTGGACGGTCTCCTGATACACCAATTGCGGTTGCAAACGATGGTGTTAAATAGTCAAATGGATAACCAAGACGTCGCCATGACTTGTGTATTTCTCTGAATGCTTCTTCTTCAATAATTGTTCGGATTCTGTTTATTTTTGCTCTTGCACTGTTTGAGTTAAACAACCATGAATACGCTTCTTGTCTCACTTTTACGCCATCTTTTTTCAGATCATTAATGGTCGCTAATGGATTATTTAATAGATACTCAACCGTCCAAAGTTCTAATGGATGGACGCCTGCAATATATCCTCTGTCTTGAAGGTTAAATGTTTCTACGGAATATTTTTGATATAGATCATTTATCGCTTTGTCGTCAAGGTTTTCTCGGCAGTTTGCCCTCATAAATTCTGAAAATTCTTTAATATCTGCTTTGGGTTTTACAGACCTGAAAATAACAGCAAGTTTAGTTGATGTTGGATAAATATCACTTACAAGTTTGGACATGATCTCTTCTGGTGTCTTGTTTCTATATTTAGCATAAAAACGTTTGGTGTATATCATACCTTCTTTATCTGCGAAAATTCTTAAATATTCCATGCACTTTGGGCTATTAGGGTCTTTGAGTGCTTCTTCGGCATCATCAGGAAGTTGATAGGTATAATAATTAACTATATCTCGCATAATGCGGATAAAACATAGATTGATAGAGTCCTGTAAAGCTTCTGTTACAGTAGCCATTTTGCCGTTTTCACTGCTTTCAAAATTAACGAACCTGTGCATTCCTCCGCCTGTAAAAAAGCTTTCCGCAGGGCTTCCAGAATATCGTCTTTCCATAGCTGATTCTAACATTCTCCTAAGGCTTTTATCGTTATTTTCTAAAAGATATTCTAATGACCATTTACTTAATTTATCTGATGGCGAAATCTCTTGAAGGGCTTGTCTTAATTCCTCAGGTGAAGAATCCGCATATCTTTTATGTAATTCTGCAATTATTTCTAAGTATGTGACTAATGTCCTCAATTTTGATGTTGATCCAAGCTCTAACTTTATGCCTTCATTGATGTTTAAGGGCTGATCGAGGTTATCTGCTTGGACACGCAATAAATTCGCTCCGTCAACATTTTCATATAATAGGACGCTATATTTTACATCTGAGACTTTGTCTCCTAAAAGCCGATAACCAACCATACCAGCACTTTTTGCAAATTCAGGGTCATTTAGCTGTCTTAGAACATTCACTATCTCCTGTTGTGTGCGATTGTCTATACTGCTTTTGACAACAAGATCAAGTCTGTCAATATTATAAAGGTATGGAATACCAAGAATTGATGATAGATTTGTGCGGATAGTGTTAGCTGCTTTTCTTTCTACAAACTGTTGTTTATCTTTCTGTATAGGTATTGACTTTCGGAGTTGTAGATCAGCTTTAAGTGCTGCATTTTTTAACGAATCAGAGATTATGCCGTTCTTGTTCAGAAGCTTTATATAACGATCGGTTAAAGTTTTAAGTGCATTTTGGTCTTCAACAAGATAATAAGAGGGACGTCTATGGGCTAAGAATAGACTTAAAGTCTGTTTATAAGAAAGGGCAACTCTTGGCAATTCATCAGGCGAAACGCCAGTAGCAATTTTCTTAAGGTCTTGATTTACCTGATCAAAATCTGCACCATACCACGCGGATAAACCGTCACCAAGACCATTTACTTCTCCATAATCATTCACTGCTGCCAATGGGACGGAGTTGATATAATCAACGACCAATTGACGTCTATAATTCATAGTATCCTTGCCGTCAAGATAAGCCCTTAAAGATGCCGAGATCATCTGTCGTATCTTCTCTTTTCCTTCTGATGTCCTTCCCTCTGGAGAATGACGATATTTTTCAAGCTGAGTAGCCATCGTGCTTCCACCAACTGCTTTATGGGCTTTATATATCTTATGGATCATCACGTCAATTAGCGCTTTTGCAAATCTATCCCATTCTATTGCTGGGTTACGATATGGATACCTATCATCAAGTAATTCTCTATTTTCAATAAATAAAAGGGTCTTTATTACTATATCTGGTATGCTTTCAAGGTTTGGATACACTTGTTGAGGGTAATATGACGACGATATGAGATTATTATCATGATCATAAATTTTAAGTCCAGCTTGTGTTTTTTCTTTATATATTGTAAATATGCCGTATTTTGTGGCTGTCAATAATGCGGGAGAAAATCTGGCTTGTGATTTAATTTTATAACCTCTCTCCATAAGATTATCTGCATAATCTTGGAGTTTGGAATAACCTAACCTCTCATCGTAAGGTCCTGAATGTGGAAAGCGAATTTCCTTGCTTTGTCCTGAGTCAGTCCAATAAGAAAATAAACTTGATATATAAGAAAAGAATTCAGCTTGTATTAACGAAGTTCTAATTTCCCATATAAAAGCTGTGACAAAAAGAAAAAACAAGACTGCAAAAATAATCTTCCATGCAATCCATTTTCTTTTCCTCTGATGATATGGATGTAAAATCTCGCCTTTTTCCATAATATTATGACTCCCTCTCTGTTTTTTGTTTAGCAAGTTTCAAAAATATTTTCTAAAAATATAATCCTCCAAAAAACTTTATTGAAACTGCTTAACATGAATTACCCCTACTTTTAGTATAGTTAATATAGAACGTTATGTCAATAAAATAAATAATGACAAGTTTTAAACACAAGATCAGACAGAAAACTGTTGACAAAATAGCTATGGATAGGTTTATAATATGTAAGGACATTTAACCATGAAATCATAATTTATAGGAGAATAAATCTATGGAAAAAGTAAAAGTCGGAATGATCGGTGCTGGTGGTTTGGCAAATGCTGTTCATTATCCTTCATTAGCAGAGTTTAATGACGTTGAAATCTCTGCTATATGCGATCTTGATACTAACAGGCTAAAAAATACCGCAGAAAAATATAAGATAGAAAAAACTTATACTGACTACAAAAAGATGATCAAAGAAGTTGACTTAGATGCAGTTTATATAATAATGCCTCCTCATCATCTTTTTGATTTAGTTATTCAATGCCTAAATAGCAAGCTAAATGTATTTATTGAGAAACCGCCCGGAGTGACATCAGAACAAACTCGTAACATGGCAATAACAGCAGAGAAGAATGGTTGTCTCACAATGGTAGGTTTCAACAGACGTTTCATTCCATTATTGGTAGAGGCAAAGAAACGCGTCCTTGAACGTGGCGAGATGATACAATGTGTTGCTACATTCTATAAAAACTCCATTGGAGCAGGTCCTTATTATGCAGGTGCAATAGATATTCTCACTTGTGACGCAATTCATGCAGTTGATGCGTTACGTTGGATGGGCGGAGAGGTGGTCTCTGTTGCAAGCGATATTAGAAGTATCTATGCAGAGTATGATAACAGTTTCAACGCACTTATGAGATTTGAAAACGGTGGAACAGGCATCCTTTTGACTAACTGGGTTGTGGGTAAAAGAGTGCATACGTTTGAAATGCACGCAAAAGGAATATCTGCATTTGTCAATGGCGATGATAATGCGTTTATATATAGTGACAACAAAGAAGAACCATTAGTATTAAAAGCTAAAGAGGTCGCTGGTAGCTCAGAAAACTATAAATATTATGGCTTCTATAACGAGAATAGGCACTTTATTGATTGTATAAAACAAGGAAAAATGCCTGAGACAAATTTTGCCGATGCTTTTAAGACTATGGAACTGGTCAATCACATTTACCGAAGTCAGATATAAATGGTTTTTAGTTGAAAAACACTATTAAATTATCCAAATGGGGTGAACATTGTGAGTAAGATTTGGGCTATACTTTTTATCTCTATATTAATCGCAGGTTGTGGTGCGTTAAACGCTGCGAGAAACATAAATCCAGTTCAAGATGAAAACGTGACTGTTTTAAAACGCACAAAAGGTGCAGCTATGGAAAAAAATAATATAACTGTTATAGTTGTGCCTTTGCAAGATGTAAAAGAACTTGATGGTTTTGGAATTATGATCGTAAACAAGACACCTAACTGGATTTCAATTAGAAAAGAAGAATGTATGCTCGTCCAAGATGGAAAGGTTATATACCCAATTGAACATGAAAAAGCTATGGCACGTTTAGGGGCAGGATATAAACCGAAAATGCCAAATGAATTAAATGCGGATATTTACGAATGGAAAAAAGAAATCAACACTATGAAGTCACGCACCAATACCAAAGTAGTTGATGAGGACAAAAAAATATCAATTATAACAGGCTCAAAGGACACCATCTATTTATATTTTAATACACAAGGCAATACAAGCCCGATGCAGATTATAATTCCAAACATATTCAATGAAGCAACAAAAGAAAAGACAAGTTTCAGTTTTAGATTTGAAGTCACCAAAAAATAGCAAAAGACAGAATGAAAAACAAAAATTTTCCGACAAGAATAGTTATAAAAGAGTTTCATGGCGGAATACATCCAAAGGACGAGAAACTATCAGCTAAAAAGAAAATTGAGAATGCTGAACTCCCTGCCAAAGTTATTATACCACTTCATCAACATATCGGAACACCTGCACGTCCAATTGTTGAGGTCGGCGAAGAAGTTAAAAAAGGTCAAAAGATCGGCGAAGCCACTGGCTTTATTTCTGCAAATGTCCATAGCAGTATCTCTGGAAAAATAATTAGCATATCAAGAAACTTGTATCCAGCACTTGGCAGAACGTCCGATGCGGTTACTATTGAATCCGATGGAAAAGATGAATGGATTGAAAATATAACCCCTCATAATCCTGAACTGCTTACAGATAAGCAAATCATAGATATAATATCTGAAGCTGGCATTGTCGGTATGGGCGGTGCAGGGTTTCCAACTCATGCTAAGTTAAGCATCCCAGAAGGGAAAAGAATTGAAACGGTCCTATTGAACGGTGCTGAATGTGAACCTTATGTTACCGCTGATCATGCACTTATGTTAGAAGAGTCAGAGAAAATAATTGATGGGCTAATGATAGTGATGCAAGTTACAAAAGCGAAGCAGGCTTTTATTGGGATTGAAAAAAATAAGCCTGATGCAATAGAAATCTTTGAAAATATTTTAGGATCAGATAAAAACATAAAAGTAGCCCCATTAAAGGTTAAATATCCGCAAGGATGGGAAAATATGTTAGCCAAAGCGATACTTCATAAGGAGATCCCATCAAACAGACTTCCGCTTGATTTTGGTGTAATTATCACTAACGTTAGCACTGCTTATGCTATCTCAAATGCCGTTAGATTAGGTCAACCGTTAATAGAGAGAATAATAAGCGTAAATGGTGACGGAATTGTAGAGCCTAAGAACCTCAGGGTTAGGATCGGGACGCTTTTCTCTGACATAATAAGACAATGTGGAGATTTCAAAAAAGAAGTAGCAAAAGTTATTGCAGGCGGTCCTATGATGGGTGCTTCTATGTCAGATATTAATGTTCCGATTGTTAAAGGGACTAATAATATATTAGTTTTAACGAAAGAAAAAGTCAAAGAATATGAGCAAAAACCATGTATAAGGTGTGCAAGATGTATTAACGTTTGTCCTGTTGGATTAATGCCAAGAATGATCGCATTGCTTACACAAAAAGGTATGATTAAGGAGGCGGAGAAATATTTTCCGCTTGATTGTAAGGAATGCGGATGTTGTTCCTATGTTTGTCCCTCTAAAATTCCCTTGGTTCAATTAATACAATTTGCCAAAACCGATATAATAGCTAAACAGAAAGCAGAAAGAGCAAAATAAATGCAGGAAATATTCACAATATCATCATCTCCACATATTAGAGATAAGGAATCTGTCTCTAAGATAATGTGGACAGTTGTCATCAGTTTAATTCCTGCCCTTTTTGTTGGCATCTATGTCTTTGGTATCAGAGCGATATTAGTTGTTTTGATTAGCATAATAACCGCAGTAGTAACAGAAGCCATAATACAACATATAGCTAACCGAAAAATAACTGTTAGTGATGGAAGTGCATTTGTGACAGGAATGCTTTTAGCAATGGTTATTCCGCCGAACGTCCCTTTATGGATGCCTGCAATAGGTTCTTTTTGTGCGATAGCTATCGCAAAAGCGCCATTTGGGGGATTGGGATATAATATTTTCAATCCAGCCTTGATAGGTAGAGCGATATTGATGGCGTCATTCCCCGTAGCGATGACAACATGGCAAATACCTGTCTTTATGCAATCATCGGCAACAGATGCTTTAACAGGGGCAACTACTTTGGCAATTATAAAGGGATCAAGACCAGAGCATATTTTGCCTTTATGGAATCTTTTTATCGGAAAATCAGGTGGAAGTCTTGGCGAGACATCAGATTTGGCTTTGCTTTTAGGTGCAATTATACTTTTAGCTAAAAGATATATCACTTGGCATATCCCAGTTAGCTATATAGGCACAGTTGCTTTAATATTCAGCATCAGAGAGCTATTTGGTAATAAAAATTTTGATATGGTAGCAGTGCAGATATTCTCTGGTGGATTGACACTCGGTGCATTCTATATGGCAACCGATATGGTAACAAGTCCTTTAACAAAACTTGGTGGCATCATATTTGGAGTTGGCGCCGGAATCCTAACTTGCGTTATTAGAATTCTCGGCGGTTATCCAGAGGGAGTTTGCTATGCTATCTTATTAATGAACGCTTTTACTCCCTTAATTGATAAATATGTGAAACCACGCAGATTTGGTATCAAATCATTAACTTCCTAACTCTACACAACGTTTGCGATAATAGACGTAGTCTTCATATTCCACTTCTTCGGGGACACCGTGATCACATGTGGGAATATATCCCCCTCTTGCTTTCATCGGCGGAATGACATACTCCAAAAATTCATCTATCGCCTTTTTACCTTTGGCAAGGACTCTTTTATCAATCCCACCGAACATCGCTAAATTAGGATATTGCTTGCCTATTTCAACAACATCACAGTTAGAAGCAACTTCAAACGGACTCATAACGTCCATACCTATTTCTTCCATATATACAGGTATCGCAGGGACAGCATAGCCATCAGTGTCAATGTGGACGTAAAGATGGCGATCTTTGTCAATCTGGCGTGCTTTTACGTTATTTATAAGCTGTTTATAATAGGGCGTTAAGAATTCCTTCATCATGTCAGGAGATATTAATATGCCATGATTATAGCAGATGTCCTCAGCGAAGAATATCTCGTCAAGAGTCACATATTGCTGATGTTTCGCGATGACCGCATTCGCGAGTTCAAACCATGTTTTCATACAGTCATGTATCACATCAGGCATATCATAAAAGGCATAAGGAAGATCACCAGGTCCTATAAGACTTCGGAGATACATATATCCACCGATAAGCCCTTGAGAGATCATGTAACCTTTGCCAGCATGATCTTTTGCAACCTTCATTCGTTCTTCTAAATCTGCATACCTTTGCGGGCTTGTCGGGTCTAATCGCCATTTCACATTTTCAACCCAAGTTTTCATATCTTTTACTGGGTGGTCAACATATTCTGGCATAAATCCGCTTCTGCGTCCTTTGAAGTAAAGGACATGACGTCCCGCGTAATCTTGCACAAGTTCATGATCTCCTAAATCTTTAAGGATTATCGTCTCAAAAGCAGGCACAAATGCTGCTTCGCACCATCCAAGTTGACCAAGCCCATAATTTCCAGGTGGGTCATAATCAAAAATTTTCCATGATTCGTCGGTGAGTTTTCCTTCTGCTTTCCATCTTTCTAATGAAAAGAACCCAAATTCTCGCTTGAAAAGTGGAATACCGGGCGTTATTGCGTAAGTATCGCGTAATTTCCGAGCAGATTCAACCATTTTTTCTCTCGGAACCATGGCATGAATGCCATCTTGTGGTTTTTCTGATGTCATACAATTTTTCTCCTTTACTAAGAGATTATATTCAATTTTGACTGGACTAATTCTATTATCTTGCTTGTCATAGATATAGCACTTTTGGCGTCATTTTCGTCAAAAGCTTCTGATGGAATAGCTCCCGGCAAAGCATCGGGATGGCGTGTAGGGATATAATACTTTTCTAATAGTCTTGCCTCATTTTCTATTATTAAAAAGCTTTCGTCAAAAGCTTTTGTTAATTTGTAGAGTTCCCAAGTTGAATGTCCCCAAACACTTTCAGCACCTTGAGCGATCAAATACGCCTTCAATACTTTCTCTGCTGATTGTTGAGCAAGAAAACACGCGACATTATATCTGTTACCAGATAAATTGAACTTAGCATCATCTAAATCTTGTGATCCTTGCAAAAACCATCTTTTTGCGTCAGCAATATCATCTTTCATACATCACCTTGCTATTTTTCAAAGCAGTCCTTGTGAATTGACTGTTTAGCTTCATTTCCTCAAATTCCTCAGGTGTATAGACAAGCATATCCGTAGCCACATTTGGACTTACATAATTATAGAACTCATCTAATCTATCCATAAACCTTTTATCAGTGCGTTTTATAATTATGAGATCAATATCGCTTTTTGAGTGGATTTTGCCCGTAACCAAAGAGCCAAACAATATTACTTTTTCCACATCAAGCTTTATGATCTCTGGAATTATCCTTTGAAGTTCAGCTTCAAGATTTTCTTTACGTTCCTGTTTCATGATTTTTTATAGAGTCTCAATGCTACAAACATTTTCTAACTGAGGGCATTTTGTAGCTGAGCGAGTATGTCATCTGGTGGATCATAGGGAAACTGAACCATTTTTCTTGACACAACACTTTGGAATATAGCAAGTATGGTGCTAAATTCCATCAGGGATATATCAAGTCTATTTGGATGAAGCTTACTTTCATCTTCTAACCAATCAAAGACTGCGTTTGTCAAACCTGCTTGTCCAAGGACATCTTCTTCTGCATAACTTTTTGATCCCTTTTCGTAGCTACCCTCTTTCAAATTCTTTTCCCAGCCTTCCATCCACCAATGTATAAATCCATGAGTGCCATAGACAGCGATACGTTTGTGGTAATGATCAGGATAATCGCCGACGCTTGGGGCATTCTTTCCGCAGACCAAGAGTGCGTGCATGCCATTTTTAAATGTTATATATGCCTCTGACATATCAGCGGTTGGATGCGTAGTCTTAAATCCTTCCGTCCCAGATGCCGATCCGAAAACCGTCTCTGGCTCGGAATAATCGTTAAAGGCAAACATCAGATCGGTTATATGCGTTCCCTGACCAGACATATTAAGTCTCGCGCTTACCTCAATAAATTTTATCTGTCCGATCTTCCCTGATTTTACGTCAGATAATAATTCAAGAAGCTTGGGATGAAATCTCAATTGATGATTAACGACAAACTTGGTCTTGCTTTTTTTGCCTAATTCCATAATAGCTTTGTAATCTGATCCCGTAATGGCTATAGGCTTTTCTACTATTACAGTAGGGACATTGTGTTCGTGAGCAACTGTCAGTAATTGCAAACGTAAGTCAGGTTGTGTAACAATGTGAAGGAGATCAGGTTTTTCTTTTTCTAACATCTCGTGAATATCTGTATAACGGTTTTCAATGCCAAAAGTATCGCCGAAATTCTTTAACCTTTGTTCATTAAGATCGCATATAGCGACCATTTTGCTTCGTGATATATATTTATATGCCTGTGCATGTCCCATAGCCCTTCCGCCACATCCTAAAAACGCACTTTTAAACATGAGAAGCACTCCTTATTGTTTAAACTGAGAAAAAGAGATACGCCTGTTCAAAAATCTAAGGCAAATCTCAAAAACAAGAACTTTTATAAGCTTATGAACAGAGATAATATTATCAGAAATGTATAGCATTGTCAATTTTGAGAGATATTATTGAGACTGTATTAATTTAGTAGGCAACAAAAAAGCCATCTGTTATAATATACTTATAATATACTCTGTATTATATAAGTATTATAATAAACAAAACAAATAAACAAAGGAGGAATAGATGGCTGATAATATTATAAAACAAGATGATCGCATAAGACAAGAAGAAAATATTGAGTATTCATCAAAGCAATGGGAAGAAGA
>DTPJ01000591.1 GCA_011334435.1 Candidatus Poribacteria bacterium
AATGTTCCTAAAGCAACAGGTGCGAAAAAATCTGTCATTCTTGGGAAAATTGTTGTATAATTTTAATGTGTCAGGTCTCAATTGTAAGTTAATTTTAGGAGAATAAAAATGAAATGTTTAGTTACTGGTGGAGCAGGATTTATTGCCTCTCATATTGTTGATAGATTGATAGAGGAAGGAAACAAAGTGGTCGTTGTTGATGACTTTTCAACAGGAAATAAAGACAATCTCAATCCTAAGGCAAAACTGTATGAGATGGATATTTGCGATCCTAATTTAGAAGCGGTTTTTCAATCAGAAAAGCCCGATTATGTCAGTCATCATGCGGGACAAGTGTCCGTAGTCAGATCGGTCAGGGAGCCTGAATTTGATGTCAAAGTTAATATTATAGGGTCATTGAATGTTTTACAGCAATCCCTGAAATATAGCGTAAAAAAGATCATATTTTCATCAACAGGTGGAACTGTCTATGGAGAACCTGAATATTTGCCTGTTGATGAAGATCATCCAACGCGTCCGTTATGTCCGTATGCAATAGATAAGCTTACATTTGAGAAATACCTATATATGTATGGTGTAGTCTATGGTCTAAACTATACGATTTTGCGGTATTCAAATGTGTATGGTCCAAGACAAGACCCTCATGGCGAGGCGGGAGTTGTCGCTATATTTACACAAAAGATGATTGATGGTGTCCAACCGACCATATTTGGTGATGGCACTGCTACACGGGATTATGTCTATATTGACGATGTAGTGTCTGCAAATATGCTTGCATTTGAACATGGAGATAGAGGTATATATAATATTTCAACAGGCATAGAAACAGATGTCAATACAATCTTTGCATTATTAAAAGCAGAGTTCGGCTTCCCAAAAGATGCTATATATAGTGACAAACGTCCCGGTGAACTTCAAAGAATAGCTTTGTCTTATGAGAAGGCAAAAAGTGAGCTGGGCTGGTCGCCGAAAGTGACATTTAAAGAAGGTATAAAGAAAACCGTCAAATATTATGCGAGATGATAAGAAAAAATGGAGGTGCATTTTATGAATAAATTTATTAAATTTGGCATTGCTTGTGCTTTATTATGCATCATTTTTGTTTCCTTGGGTTGTTCAAAGGGAGCAAAGGAAATTAGAATAGGGGCAATATTCCCTATGACAGGTGGTTCTGCAACATTTGGCAAGTCATCAAAAGAAGGTATGGAGATCGCCGTTGAGGAATTTAACGAGAAGGGCGGAATAAATATTGGAGGGAAGAATTTTCTAATAAAACCAATATATGATGACAGTGCTGGACAACCTGAGCAAGCGGCAAATGCTGCACGCAAGCAGATAGATCAGAACAAAGTCATTGCAATCGTTGGAGAGGTTATGAGCAAAAATAGCCTTGCAATAGCCCCAATATGTCAAAGCAAAGGGATTGTTATGGTTAGTTCTGCGTCAACAAATCCCGAAGTAACGAAAAAAGGGGATTATATATTTAGAGTGTGTTTCCTTGACTCATTTCAAGGCGTTGTAGGGGCAAGATATGCCTATAATACCTTAAAGGTTAAAAAAGCTGCTATACTTTATGATAATGCTAACGATTATAACAAGGGATTAGCCAGTTTCTTCTCAGATGAATTTAAGAGACTTGGCGGTCGAATAGTGGCAGATGAAGCTTTTACCGATGAAGAAAAAACCGTTGACTTCAAGGCACAACTGACGACAATCAAATCAGCTAAACCTGATTTTCTATACTTGCCAAATTACTATGCTGCGTCTGCGTTGATAATGAAACAAGCGAAAGAGATCGGACTTAATGTCCCAACAGGTGGCGGAGATGGTTGGGATTCTCCGCAGTTAGTCAAAATAGGTGGACAAAGCGTTGAAGGTGGTTTCTTTTCAAATCATTTTTCAAAGGACGACCCTCGTCCAGAGGTGCAGAATTTTGTTAAAAAATATATAGCTAAATACGGTGCTGAACCTGATGCATTAGCAAGTTTAGCTTATGATGCAGCATTTGTCCTGCTTTCTGCTATTGAAAAAGCTGGCTCAATTAAGGGCGAAAATATCCGCGATACGCTTAAATCCATTCAAATAAACGGTGTAACTGGAAAGATCAGTTTTGATCAAGACCGAAACCCGATTAAGAGTGCGGTTATCCTTCAAATAAAAAATGGAAAACAACAATATGTGACCACTGTCAATCCATAATAGCTGATGCTCAGACATAAGTTCGGATAGTTCATTATTTAATTATACTATACCTTTGATGTGAAATTGAATTGGACTAGTAAAACAGGCTTTAAACACTACTCAATACGCTTAAATCCCCTTAACTCCATACGCATTAAGTTAAGGATTTTTAACCCCGAAGGGGTGATATATTTATAGAAAACACATAAATAAAAAATCTTTTAGCTCCGTCAGGAGCGACATATTTCCCAATCATATTTCGCTCCGCTGGAGCTTTGTATTTTGGGTATTTTGGCTTTTATCGTTTCTATAAATATGGTGCCCCTTCGGGGCTAAAAACAACATTATCTCACGTTAAAAATAACGTTTTTCCCTTAACTTAATGGCTATGCCCCTAATCCCTCTGCTAAAGGGGGAAAATTAAGGGTTTTCAAAAACATTTCACATCAAAAGTATTATCAATAATTTGTAAAATCCCTCTAAATTTCTCTTTTTCAAAGGGACTTTTAAGACCTTCTAAATGTAACGGAGGACCAAAATGGAAGTATCAATAAAAGCGATGGAAAAATCAGATGTCAAGGCTGTTGTTGATGGATGGAATCGTTCTCTTATATATGATCAAGTGAATGAAAAACGCTTTCAAGATATAATTCTCGGTGATCCAAATTATGAGAAAAATAGCTGTCTTGTCGCTGCGATAGATAATGAAATAGTCGGTTTTATATCAGTTATTGCAAGAGAAGGTATATCAGGGGCAGATAATAGAGGGACAGTCTATCAAAAGGATTATGGGTATATAAAAGGTCTTTTTGTCTCTGATCAATTCGTGGGAAAAGGTATAGCGTCAAGATTGCTTGATAAAGGATTTGAATACTTAAAGTCAAAGGATAAAAGCATCGTTAAAGTGTTAGAATATACAGGGAGATACTTCTTCCCCGGCGTTGATACTCGTTACGAGAGGGCGTTAAAATTCTTTGAGAGTAAAGGCTTTGTCAGGAAAAACACTATCAACGATGTAGATTTAGAAATAGAGAATTTTGAACCAAATGATTACCATAAAAACGCAATCGTCAGAGCAGGCAAAATAGGTGTAAACGTTGTTGATTACGATCCGTCTATGCTTGACAAAATGAGGAGTTTTGTTGAAAAGCTTGACGAAGGGTTGAGAAAATCTTGGTTTCCAAAAGGCTGGGAGGAATGGTTTCAAAATAATAGGGGAAAAGTGGTTGCACTTAAAGATAATGAAATAGTTGGTTGGGCTTCGTTTGGTGTAAGTGATGACATAGGTTGGTTTGGACCTACCGCAGTGATTAGCGATATGCGCGGAAATGGTATCGGTTCATGGCTATTATTGGAATCAGTAATGCACATGAAAAATGGCGGTGCAAAACGTGTAATAGCAGGCTGGGCAAATACGCCGTTTTATATCGCCAATGGCTGGAAGATATGCAGACAATATATTGTATTTGAAAAGAAAATTATAGAGTAAAAGCGATTAAAATGAAACTACGAACGAGAATTGTCTTAGTTTATGGAACGATATTCCTATTTCTAATGGGATCGGTTGTATTAGCTGCCAGTTTTTTGATTAGAGATAGCTTTGAAAGAGTTCATTATCAAGACGTTGATAAACTTCGGAATATAATCAATAATGATTATAAATTGCTTGGTGATCGTGCAAGCGATGAAGTAACAAAGATAGTCAAATCAAACGGCGCTGAGATTATCCATGCAATAACCACAGGCGAAAATGTCCGCGATATATGGCGACAAATAAGCAGTGGGACAAATATGGATATATTAGAATTAGGAAACGCAGATGGGACAATAGTTGCTAGTGCATACGATCCTGCAAGATTTGGCATTACTGACAAAGAGGCAATGAGAATCGCACAAAGCAGAACAAAAGAACCATCTTTACGTATGCGATCAGGTAATAGATTAACGATAGAGTATATATGTCCGATCCCTGCTAAAGGGGAATTACTCGCATTTGTAACTGGTGGTTACTACCTTAAAGAGCAACTTAAACCGATAGGAGCTGGTGCTGAATATATATTCCTGTTACAAGGGAATTCCCCGAGTGTGATATATGGTTCTAATGTATCAATAGACGATCTGAAAGATGATCTTATAAAACTTGTTCAGCATAACGAAAAGAGTTCAAAGAATACATCAAAGACAACATCTAAAGTTCCAGCTAAGGCTCCTGTGTCAAAGATCAGTTCCAAGCAAAAAAAACAACCTTCTGATGAAGAAAAACCTGAAATGCCAAGACTTGTTATTGGAAAAAAAGAATATACTGTCGGTATAATTCCCCTTGTGTCAGGCAAAACCAATCAACTTGGGGCAATTATTGCCGCTTTTTCTGATGAACCATCTAACCGCATACAAATGGCTCTGATCAGATCGCTTATTGGGGTTGCAATAGCGGGTATTTTCTCTGCTTATGTCGCTGGATACTTTATTTCCAAAAGTGTCACTAAACCAATACAAGACCTTGTTGATGGCGTTGGCATAATCGCTAATGGTAATTTGGATCATAAGATAGAGACAAACGCTCAAGGGGAAGTAAAGTTTTTGGTTGATTCAATAAATAACATGACTGTATCATTGAAAGAAAATCGCGAAAGGGCAATTTCTGCGGAACGTATCGCAGCATGGCAGGATGTCGCGAGGACAGTTGCACACGAGATAAAAAATCCCCTTTGGCCTATACAAAGTTCTATCAGAAGCCTAAAAAAAGCCTATCAATCCGATAAAGAAAATTTTGACGAGATATTTGAGGAATGCACTGAGATAATTATAGAGGAAGTTGAAAGCCTTAGAAAAATTGTTGATGAGTTTAGCCAGTTTGCAAGGATGCCTAAACCAAATCTAAGTGAATGCAATATTAACGATGTTATAAATGATACGCTAAAATTATGGACAGGTCGCCCTGATAACGTTGAAATTATAGCCAATCTGACAAAAATACCGACGATACTCGGCGATAAAGAGCAATTATCAAGGGCTTTTATTAATATTATAACAAATGCTGTTCAAGCTATGCCAAATGGCGGAAAGCTAACTATATCAACATTTTCTAATGACCAAAAGTCTGTATGTATAACATTTACAGATACGGGTATTGGTATGACACAAGAAATTAAAGAAAAGATATTTCAACCTTATTTTACCACAAAGGCAACTGGAACAGGATTAGGAATGGCTATTGTGCATAGGATAATCACAGATCATAAAGGCACTATTGAGGTAGAAAGCGAAGTAAATGTTGGAACTAAATTTATTATTACTCTTCCAACAGCGTAGTTAGGGTTTTCTCTATGGATACTATTTTACTTGTTGATGATCAAAAAGGCATATTAAGGGCATTATCTATTGAATTAAAGCAAGAGGGTTACTCGGTATTAACAGCACAAAGCGGATACGAGGCTTTACAGACCATAGCAAATAATAACGTAGACCTTATCATGCTTGATATTGCTATGCCCGAGATGGACGGGATAGAGACTCTGAGGAGAATAAAGGAGTTAAGACCGAATATCCCCGTTATAATGATGTCTGCTCATGCAACTATTGAAAAAGCGGTAAATGCTGTAAAATTAGGTGCTTATGACTTCATAGAAAAGGCTGATGAGGGATTTGACCTTGAACCTGTATTAGTTAAAATAAGGAATGGTCTGGCATTTTCAAAACTCCAATCTGAAAACATAGAACTGCGTGAAAAACTCAAGGAAAAATACAATATCGTTGGTAGCAGTCTTCAAATGCAAACGTTACACGCTCAGATTCGGAAGGCAGGTCCTAATGATCATAGCGTCCTTATATATGGAGAGAGTGGAACAGGCAAAGAATTAGTCGCTCGTGCAATACATCAGAATAGCCAAAGGTGGAATAAGCCTTTTATCAAGGTCAACTGTGCTGCTATACCAGAAGAACTCATAGAAAGCGAGTTGTTTGGACATGAGAAAGGCTCTTTCACTGGCGCGGTGAGTCAGCTTATTGGAAAATTTGAACTTGCGGATGGTGGGACAATATTCCTTGATGAGATAGGGGATATGAGCCAAAAAACACAAGCAAAGGTACTTCATGTCTTGCAAGATAAAGAATTTCAACGCGTAGGTGGCAAAGATGTAATAAAGGTTGATGTTAGAGTAATAGCTGCTACTAATAAAGACCTTCAAGAAGAGATCAAAAAGGGCAATTTTCGTGAAGACTTATATTATCGTCTTAATGTAATCCCGATATATGTTCCGCCGTTAAGGCAACATTGGGAGGACATACCTGAACTTGTTGTCCATTTTATAAATGAATTCTGCCGAGAATCAGGTAGAAAACCAAAAAGTTTCTCATCTGACGCTATGCAGGTGTTGATGAATTATCAATGGCCCGGAAATATAAGGGAATTAAAGCACACCGTTGAACGTTTATTAATAATGGTTGATCAAGATAATGTTGTAGATTTAGACGTTAAATGGGCATTAGGAATAAACCAACCCAAAATTGAAAAAGTTACAGAATTGCATGAATCGGGATTGAAGGACAAGATAAGTCAATCAGAAAAAGAGATCATAATATCCGCTTTAGAAGCTAATAATTGGAATGTAAGCCTTACCGCACAGCAATTAAATTTAGAACGAAGCCATCTCTATAAAAAAATGGCAAAATATGGTATAAAAAGACCTAACTAATATGAAATATAATAAGTTTGAGTAATGTTGATATGAATATGAGTTTATAATTTTTCCTTTACCTGCTATTTATGGAGGGACGGAATGACAAGAGAAGATGTTATCGCAGTCATTTTAGGTGGTGGACGTGGGGAACGACTGTATCCATTAACGAAAGATAGGGCAAAACCTGCTGTCCCTATTGCGGGAAAATTCAGATTAATAGATATTCCCATTAGCAACTGTATTCACGCAGAGATCAATAGAATCTTTGTCTTAACTCAATTCAACTCAACTTCGCTCAACAGACATATAGTCAGGACATATCACTTTGATATGTTTTCAAACGGATATATTCAAATATTAGCTGCACAGCAAACGTTAGAAAGCACTGATTGGTATCAGGGAACTGCTGATGCGGTCAGACAAAACATTCGTAGATTTCTTGATATTGGCTCAAAATATATTCTAATATTATCTGGCGATCAACTTTATAGAATGAATTACAATGAGATGCTTCAAAAACATATTGATAACAATGCGGAAATAACTGTTGCTGTTTTGCCTGTTGACAGGGATCAGGTAAAAGAACTTGGGATACTCAAGACTGAATATGATGGCAGGATCGTTGAATTCAAAGAAAAGCCACAGACTGATGAAGAAATAGCCAGTATGGAGATCAAAGATGGGACACTTGAACAATATGGTATAGATTCTAAAGGACGTTCTCATGTCGCTTCTATGGGTATTTACATTTTTAATAGCAATATCCTTAAAGATGCTATTGGCGATAAATTAGATTTTGGTAAGCACATTATACCAGAAGCGATAAAGACAAGAAGGGTCTATGCCTATTATTTTGATGGTTACTGGCGTGATGTTGGAACTATCAGGTCATTTTATGAAACCAATCTTGAACTCACAAAGCTAATCCCGCCATTTGATTTCTACGATGAAAAGCAGTTAATATACACACGTCCAAGATTTCTGCCCGGGTCAAAGATAAATAGTTGCATGGTTGAATCATCAATATTATGTGAAGGCTCTATAATGACTGAGTGTATTATTAAAAACTCGGTAATCGGAGTGAGAAGCATTATAAATTCTGGTGCTGTGATAGAAAATTCTATTATAATGGGCGCCGATCTATATGATAGGGTTAAGGATCAGTGCAGTTCCGCAACGCTAATAGGTATAGGACGGGGTAGTATAATAAGAAATGCTATTATTGACAAAAATGCTAAAATAGGATGCAATGTCAATATAGTAAACGAAAAGGGCTTGACAAAATTTGATGGTGATAATTACAGTATTCGCGATGGTATTGTAGTTGTTCACAAAAACGCTGTAATCCCTGATGATACTATTATTTAACTCTAATTTTGGAATGTAAAAGATCGACTTCGGTAGGATATTTTCATATTTTTTTGCAGACAATAATAAATTCTTTGGTCATCGTGCTTTTTTTCTCACCTATTTTATTTGATGGAGAATTTAACGAGGGCATAACTTTATTTCCTAATTGACGTTCATAGGTGAATAAATGAATAAATCCGTTTTCTTCAAATTTTTCCGCGATGAACTGATCAGTAGGAAGTAAAACATCTTTGACAATTCTATTCCCGACAATATATATTGAAATTCCGTTTTTCCTAATGCTAGATGCGACCTCTTTGATAGATTTTTCCAAGTCAAAGTAATAAGATGAAATTTCCAATGCTCTTTTTATTGAATTTTTAGCAATTTTTCCAATGTATTCCTTAATTAAACCTTTTTGATATATAGATTTAGCTGGTTTTCCACCCATTAACATACTATCAATTTTTCTGGCATATTTAATGCCTAACCATTCGTTTGAAAACATTGAAAACTGTCCATAAGCGACAGTTGTTTTGCTGTCTCCATAGGGCGGACTTGTCAAAACAACATTATAATAATCATCTCTTTTTTGAAAACTACCAAAGTCAATATTAATCTTAGCATCTGTTAATTTGGGGTAATAGTATTGTTCATATATTTCAATCACTTTTTCAAGTTTGTTAAAATAGATGCCGAAAACATCAGGATTAAAATTTAAAATATCTTCTGGTTTCATGCGATAGAGCTTAAATTCTCCATTTCTTGTATAGGAACATTCTCTGACTGTTTCTGAAAATGGCACTAATAATAACCTTTTAATGTCGTCAGACTCAAATTTATCAATAAAATACTTGATAACTGCAAGATTTAATAGAACTTGTTTTGAAAACCAAAAAGATATATTAAAAAAATGCGGCAATTGCAAGTTATCTAAGGTATCTGCTTTTTTAGAAAACTCATAGACACTCTCTTTTAACTGTTGACATAAATTTTTAGTTTTATTTAGATCAATTTTGGTGAATTTCGCTTTGGAAATAAGAACAGCTAAAGGATTAATATCAAATCCATACATTTCTTCTAAACCACATTCAAGTCCAACTATGAAAGATGATCCAGAACCACAATATGGATCAAGTAATTTTCCTTTATTAATGCCTAATTCAGAAAAGAGTTCAATTCCAATTTGAGGTATCATTGTGGCAGGATATTTATGCAAGTTAGGATATGAATCAGCATAAGATTGTCCAATGAAATCATATTTTGGATTTCTTATTACTGGATACAACTCATAACTCACCTTTCTTATATATCCTTTATCTCATTAAAGAGGAGAGGTAGTTTATTTTCGTAAGTTCTAAAACCTGTGCCATGATTTCTTGCCATAGTTATTTTATCATGCAAACGTAGGTCAACCAATATGTTTTCACATTTAAATTGGTATGCAAGTATATTAGGTGAAGTTCCGCTCATAAATTGGGCGCGATAGAAATGGAAATATTCCCAACCATCTCTTTCTTCCACAAATGCAGATACAAAAATTAGTGCAGGTATTTTTTTAATAAAATGCTTTGCCAAAATCTCTAAATTCCATTCGGCTATCACTTCACCAGAAATATGTCGCACTGAAATATCATTATCGCTAACATTTAAGAAAAGTCCAGCACTATTTGGTTTTAATGACATTGTATAATATAATCCAAGTCTCCCATTTTTATCAAAACTGCCATATTTTCTTATAGCTTCTAAAGGGGGCATTTTCCAGACTTTTTTATTGAAAGTAAACAGTGTTACCATATTATTAGAACCACTTCTGTGTGCTTTTAACTCTGCTCCTTCAATGTCTGGAATGCTTATATTATTTTCTGTTAATCCTAAATATGTTTCCAAAGAGTGACCTATGCCTGTTGGTCCTTTTCTAGTTGATGGGACAAAACCTTTGGATTTTAATTCATTAAATTTTATTTTGAACTCGGACAAATCCATCATTTATCCTTTATTCAGCTTTCCAACCGCCGTATTTTTTAGCAGATTCAACGAATGCGGCAATATTTTCTATTGGCACTTCTGGTGCAAGGACATGAGTGGGTCCTATGACAAAGCCTCCACCAACGCCAACTGTTTCAATCCTTTCTTTGACTTCCCTTCTAACATCGTCAGGTGTGCCAAATGGCATAGTTTTTTGAATGCTAATAGTTCCCCAAAAAGCAAGCCTGTCGCCATAAAGCCTTTTCAGTTTAGCTGGGTCCATACATTCAGGTTGGACAGGGTTAAGCACATTTAATCCAATTTCAATCAGTTTTGGAATGATCGGTTCAATATATCCGTCGCTGTGATAATGTATGATAATGTCTGGTTTGACGTCCCTTGCAGACTTAATGACCTTTGCCAACCTTGATCCGAGCCATTTATACCAAATTTCAGGCGACATCATAAGCTTATGTTCCATTCCGACATCATCGCCAAGACTGAGAATGTCAGTTCCCGCCTCTGCATATCTTTTAGCCATAAAACATCGGATTTCGGTTATCCTGTCAAGCAAGCATTCCGCCATCTCAGGGTTATCATAAAAGTCTGTCAAAAGTTCGTTGAAACCGCGAATTTGCCAAGCGACCTCAAATATCGTGCATTGCATACCTGCAAAAGCTGCATATCCAGCGGAATGGATGCTTTTAACAGCATTTTCAAGATGCTCATGGCGATATGAAGCAGTTAGATCAGGCAAGGGATAATCTTCTATTTCCTTTACCGTCTTTGCATAAGTCAATGGGGCGACAAAATGGTCATAAGCAGGATTTGATCCAACGATAAATGCAGTTCCCCATTCATTTATCGGAGTGCCTTCGGGCAAATCTTTATGATATGGTCTATAATCAATATTTTCTCTGCTTCCAGTAAATCCAACGCCTCGCCAATCGCTATCCACACCAAAATAAGCCCAATGATTATGAGAGCCTGTCTTTTCAACAAAAAGCCTGTATGCTTCACGGTTAAAGCCACCGAGGTCTATTGGCACTCTGTCTGCTGGTTTTCTTGATAATACCGTCAATATCCTTTCCTTAGGTGTCATTTTTTCTCCTTACATTAGCTTTCTATTTATCAATAAATAATTCAAATCTATCTTTTTTGGCTTTACATATCGGACAGATTTCAGGGGGAATATTTCTTGCACAAAGATAACCGCATACCTTGCATCGCCAGATCGGATATGTCAGGTTCAGTTTTCCAACACCAATAGACTTTTCTGATGTTTCTTTTTTCTTGGTCCTTTCTGATCTTGGTGGTCTACGCTCTGGTATCGGTTCAGCTTCTTTTAATCCTTTGGCGATGTCTGATGACACATAAAGAGCGCAAAAGCAAGTCCCATAATCTACCAGATCAGCATCTCTATAATCACAAGGGCAAATTAT
>DTPJ01000848.1 GCA_011334435.1 Candidatus Poribacteria bacterium
AATTCTCCAAAAAACTCAACATAGTTGGCATAAAAGCAAGGTCAATAAGGGCTTTATCTGAATCCGATATAAACGGAATACTTATTATAGCACCTAATACGATAACAGATGAGATGTCAAAATCAGATGAGTTTAAAGATTATGCGGAAAAAGGCGGGCGTATCATCTGTCTTGAACAGGATTATCCCTTCAATGAACCGGTTTTTCCCATAAAAGCGACCAATCATCAGGCTAATTTTGTTTTTCCATTAGGTTACGATGTTTTGCCGATGAAGGGTCTTGATGATACGGACTTGTCAAATTGGAGTGGACAATCCCCTACCGCTAAAAAGGTGTGGGAACCAAGAGCTGTTAGATCGTGGATAGCTTGTGGAGAGGAATTAAAATATAGTGCAATGATAGAAATGGCTTATGGCAATGGCGTAATTGTCGCTTCGCAAATGCAGATCGGGGCAAAAATGGATATTGAACCATCTGCACAACTGCTATTATCAAACTTGATTCGTTATTGTGATGTTTATAAACCTAAATCGGTTAAAGTAACGGTTTATGCCCCTGAAAAGCCTGAAATTGCTAAATTTATGTTAGATTCTGGATGCGATATTACAGAATCAAAAACATTAGACGAAGCAATATCAAAAGCAGATATACTTGTCGTTCATGCGTCAAAAGATAATCTTGAATTATTGCTAAATATGCAAGAAAAAATTGGCGAATTTACTAATAAAAGCAGATGGATTATGCTTTGGGGACTTGAGCCTGACGGGCTTTCTGCTTTCAATAAATTGTTAGGGACCGAACATCTGATAAGGGAATTCCGACTTGAACGAGTTTCAATAGAGAAGGATATAATTTCGTCAGGATTAGGGAATCGTGACGTTGTCCAATACAGCAATGAAGAAATAATGCACGGTGATAAGTGGCTTTCTCAGGAAGTGTTCACTTATTGCGTTGATACTTCTGACATTGCCCCATTTTGCAGATTGCCGGGTCAAAAAGATGAACCCTATCATCCAACAAAAGATGATCATGATCCCTATAATCTCGTAAATGGTATGACGGGGCATGATTTCTGGCGATATATATTGCAGATATGGCATGGCAATTGGGGACCTGATGGTTCTCCACCTTTTGTCTTTGGGTTGCCAGTGTCCTGCAAAATTAAATCAGTTAAAATATGGAATAACGCATTCTATAACACGATCAAAGACATTGATATACAGATAGATGGCAAAAAGGTTGCGACATTGGAGTTGCCAGATGCCATGATGCCCGCTGAGATTGACTTAGGCGGTAAAGTAGCAGAAAAGGAACTGTCATTGATAATTCGTAGCATACGCAAACGACAGGAGAGGCAACCTTTGGTTGGTATTGATAATATTCAGATAATTAGAGAACTCCCTGATTGGTATAAAGATAAGGTATTTCCTTTGGTCAATGTTGGCGGATTGATCCGTTATCCTCGTGGAAATGGCGGATTTATACTAAATCAGATTAAACTAACTGATCAGGATACTAAGGAAAATATATCCAAAAAGCAAAGAATAGTAAAGACAATATTGGATAATATCGGTCAATAGATTATAAATCAAAATAAAATTGATTTTTGAGTAGAAACTTTATTGTCTTTACAAACGTGATAAATTGCGTTATGATAACCATAAACGGATTTGAATTTTTTAATAATCGGTTTACTTGTTTACGAGGCTAATATGGTTCACATAGAGTTAAATTCAAAAGTAGAGGAAATTGCCTTAAAAAGAAGCGGTCAAGAGCTTATATATCCTCCAATTGAAAAGATCGGAGTTATAGTAGTTGACAATTTTCCATCTCTTGGCAAATTAACCGCATTAAGGTTTCTTGAATGGGTTCAGTCTAATCCCGGCGGTGTAATATCCCTTCCCACAGGAAAAACTCCTGAATATTTTATCAAATGGGTCAACTACTATCTGCAAAATTGGGAAAGACCAAATGTTCAGAAAGATATGGATGAAAATGGGCTTGACCCTACCATAAAGCCTGATATGAAAAGCCTTTATTTTGTTCAGATTGACGAATTTTATCCCGTTCCATCAACATATCACAACAGCTTCTATTTCTATGTTAATAAATTTTATATTGAAGGTTTTGGACTTGATCCTGATAAGGCTTTGCTAATTGACTGTTCTAACATAGGCATTCCAAATGGATTAGACCTTGATGATATATGGTCGCATAACTCAGAAATTGACCTTTCACTTAGGTATTGTCCCGCAAAAACTAAGCAAGAACAATTGCAGAAAGCTGTTATTGAAAATGTAGATCAATGGTGTTATGAGCAAGAGGAAAGGATCAGAGGTTTAGGCGGGATAGGTTTCTTTTTAGGTGGAATAGGTCCTGACGGGCATATAGCTTTTAATGTGATGGGATCAGATCATAACTCAACGACAAGGCTTACACAGATAAACTACGAAACTCAATCTGCTGCGGCAGTTGACTTAGGAGGAATAGAGGTAGCTAAAAGACATTTAGTGATCACCATAGGACTTTCTACTATTACCTACAATCCCGACTGCACGGCTATAATTATTGCAGCAGGAGAGGCAAAAGCCAAAGTTGTCAGTGACGCAATTCAAAAAGATAAGCATATACATTATCCTGCTACCGCCCTTCATTCCTTACGTAACGCAAGATTTTATTTAACTAATGGCTCTGCTAAACTTCTTTTGGAACGACAGCATAGGGCGTTTATAAGCATAGAAACTTTGCCAGATGAACTAATACAGAAAATTGTGATTGATCTTGCACTTGAAAAACGTAAACGTATACGTGATCTAAACGAAAGCGATTTTAAAGACAATCGTTTTGCCTCTATACTTACGGGTAAATCGGGTTTGACAGTGTCAGAAATCACCAGTAGAGTTGAGAAGGCTCTTTTAGAAAAATTAGAAGCGGGGAGTAAGGCTCGGAATAATACAATATTTTTGCATACATCGCCACATCATGACGATGAAATGTTGGGTTATTTACCTTATGCTGTAAGGAATATTCGCGACGCAAGCAATAGCCATATTTTTACTTATATGACCTCTGGATTTACTTCTGTAACTAATAAATATGCCTTGTCGCTTGTTAAAAAATTAAAATATTTTCTTGAAAAAGGCGAATTTGATCATTTAATAAAAGAACGTTATTTTGATCCAAAGGATATAAATGGGCGAAATCGTGATGTCTGGCAATATCTTGATGGTATCGCGGGAGACGATATTGTTATGAAAGACGAAGGCGAAGCGCGACGAATGCTCCGTAACCTTATTCAAATTTACGATGAAGAAAACATAGAAAACCTTGGACATCGCATAGATGAGATGATCAACTATTTTGAGACGCAATATCCCGGTAGAAAAGATATGGAACATATACAACGTTTTAAGGGAATGATAAGGGAATGGGAAGCGGATTGCCTTTGGGGATATTTAGGTTTTGATACGAGATCAATAAAGCATCTGAGGCTTGGCTTTTATAAAGGTGAGATATTCACAGAAGAACCAGAGATAGATAGAGATGTCCAGCCGATTCTTAGAGTGCTTATGGATACAAAGCCTAATGTTGTAACGGTGGCTTTTGATCCAGAAGCTAGTGGACCTGATACACATTATAAAGTGCTTCAAGCGATTGCAGAGGCATTGAAACAATATCAAGCGAAGACAAATTGCTCTGATATAGAGATATTAGGATATAGAAATGTATGGTATCGCTTTCATCCATCAGAGGCAAACATCTTCGTTCCAGTATCGCTCAATATGTTTGCGGTAATGCAAAATGCGTTTATGAATGCCTTTGTATCGCAGAAAGACGCGTCTTTTCCGAGTTATGAATGTGATGCGCCTTTCTCTGTCTTGGCACAACAAATACAAGTTCAGCAATATCAAATGCTGAAAACCTGTCTTGGTCGTCAATTCTTCAATGAGCATCCAAGTCCGTTAATAAGGGCAACGAGAGGCTTTGTCTTCCTTCGCAAGATGAATCTTGACGAATTCTGCTCTTATGCTCGTGAGTTAAAAAAGATGACTGAGGATGCGTCCTGACTTATCTAACACTCTAAAACGGGAGGCAAGACTATGAGGCTAAACCGAAATTTGTTAATAACCTTGTGCTTGATCATATCTGTTATTATTCTCTTAGGGTGTGAGGAGAATAAGGAATGGAAAAAGGCTCAACAGGCTAATACAATAGAGTCTTATCAAGCCTATTTAAAGCAATTCCCCAGCGGGAAAAATTCCGTTAAGGCAAAATCAGCGATTGAAAACCTTGAATGGGAAAAAGCAGAACAATCAAAAATGCTTGGCGATTATCTTATCTTTATGAAAAAATATCCTAAAAGTCCACGTTATGCTCAGGCTAAAGCAGAGGCGGATAAACTTATGATCCCAAAAGGGAAAGATGGAAGGTTGATGACCTTAATTCCCGAAGGCGAATTTGAAATGGGCTGTAATGAAGGGCATGAAGATGAAAAACCTGTCCATAAGGTTTTTGTAAAGGCTTTCTATATTGACATCTATGAAGTTACAAATGCTGATTACAAGAAATTTGTAGATGCCACAAATTACAAAAAACCAGCCAGTTGGAAAGAGCCAACCCTGAGTGGTGCAGATCAGCCCGTTGTCAGAGTCACGTGGTATGATGCCCAAGAATATTGCAAATGGGCTGGAAAACGACTTCCTACCGAGGCAGAATGGGAAAAAGCAGCAAGAGGCGGATTGGTCGGAAAACTCTATCCTTGGGGAGATAAGCTATTCCACGACTATGCAAATTACTATGGCACAGGGGGAAAGGATTTCTGGGAAATGCCTGCAAGTGTTGGATCGTTTGATCCTAATAGATATGGTCTTTTTGATATGGCTGGTAATGTCCAAGAATGGTGTGCCGACTGGTATGATGCAAAATATTATTCATCATCTCCAAACCAAAATCCAACAGGTCCAAAGTCGGGAACGTCGGTTGTTGTCCGCGGCGGTTCGTGGGGTGATGATGTGCAAAATACAAGGGATTCTGGGCTTCGTGTCGCCAAACGTAGATTCTTAGACCCTTATGAAGCGGATAATTATACGGGTTTTCGCTGTGTAATGGATAAATAAGAGACTAAAAATTGAGGCAAGAATTCAGTCCTTAAACTTATTGATTAGGAGGCAAAAGATGCAAGCTGAGATCATGCGTCATGCATTAGACCGCGTCCCTTTATCGCTGATAATTGATGATTCTACATTATTGGTAAATCTGAATTACTTTTTTATCAGAGATCGTAACATAGCAACTGGCGAAAATCAAAGATGGGAAGACATACCAGTCGTGCATCCAGAATCTTTCACCCGCGAGTTTGCGGAATGGTGTATTGAAAACGGGATTAAAGGCAAATTTAGCGTTGTTCCTTGTCCTGCTGCTTTGGGACGCATAGATCAAGGCTTGCCATTATTCAGTAAAGCTCAACAGGAAAGCTGGCTTAAAATGTGTAGAGAATTGATACACAAAGCCTTTGATATAACTCCCGAAATGATAACCCATACTTTTGTAGTTGACCTAAAAAATTTTCAACCGTTAGAATCGAGGATATGGGAACAATACGAATGGGCAAGATTGCCTGTTGATCAAGAGGAACTTCTCATTGAATATATCGCAACCGCATGTAGAATACTTCACAATGTCGGTCTTACTCCCGAAGGCGTGACATCTCCCGGTGGATTTGGTGGTCATCCGCTTGAATTGTATGCCAAAATTACAGGCATAGCTGTCAGAGAAGTCACAGGAAATCCTACGCCATATTTCTTTAAACGCTTTGCTGGTGGCGATACTGTTGAGGTGCCTGTTTGGTATCCTGACAGAGATAATGGTACCGCAGTTGGCGAGATACTCGCTTCCACAGACGATTGGACAGGTTCATGGACTGGATATGACAAAGTAAGCGTTGACAAATATATAACATCTGACCTACAAGGTGGACGGCTACCTGCGTTGATAAATGCTGGAGAACCTGCTGTTTTATGCAGTCATTGGCAGGGATTTTATGGCATGCACAATGACGATAGACGAGGGTTTAATACACTTAAAGCTGTTGTCCATCGCTTGAAACAGCTTGATCCGAATGGTGAAAAAACTCAATGGCGAAAATGTAGTGAAATCACAAATTATTCCTGTGCTAAAAAAATGGCTAATATATCCGTTGATGGCAACTTTATTAATCTTGATTTGCCCGTTTTAGTGCCTGATCTTACTTTGCGTGTAAAAGGAGCAGAAATTAAAGGTGTCTTCGTAGGAGAAAATCCTTTGAAACCTGTCAACTCTCGTTCTGCTTTCAAAAGTGGCACTTTCTTTATAGACGGAGATCAGACACTTATAGCATTTGATCCAAAAGAGCGTAAGGTTACCGTTAAAATAGTTTGAGTTGATAAACTTAATTTTACTAAACTTTGGACAATTTACAGATTGTAATCACATAAAATTAATTGATTTGTAATTTAAGCTCATAATTGAACTTTTTAGTCAGAAAATCTCTCTAAATCTCCCTCTTTCAAAGGGAAACTTTAATGGTCTTTTTCAAGTGGAAACTTTTTGGTTCTTTTCCATTGAGATTTTTCGCTTCGCTCAAAATGACATATTCTCAAAATGACATTTATATGTCACCCTGAACGAAGTGAAGGGTCTTTTTAATGTTTAAGTATTGGTTTTCTATTACTATTAGAAGTAAATCTGTTTAGCTAACAACATTTTTTAACTCAAAATTGTCCAGACTTTAGTAATTTTAAGGCATTAATCAATTCAAGCAAATATTAACTATTATATGGAGGTTTTTATGAAAATAGGATTTACTCAGATAATAACTGGTGGAATGTCGCTTGACGATTGCTTAGCCCTTTGTAAAGATGCTGGCTATGAGGCGATGGAATTATCATTTACAGAAGGCGGAGCGTTAGATATAAATATGAGCGATTCAGATATAAAAAATGTGGCTAAAAAATGTGCTGATGCGAATGTTGAGATAGCTAGCGTGATCGGCGGTTATAGAGATAGCGGAAGTATGCTAAGCCTTAATCCAGAAGACCGAAAAAAACGGGCAAAATCAATTATCCGAATACTTGAAATAGGTAATCTATTAGGCACAGATGGTATGCTTCTACATCCAGGGCAGTTAGGTCCAGCAGGGACATATACGGAAGTTTGGAGGGCATTTGTAGATGAATTGAAAAAATTAGCCCCTATTGCAGAATCTTATAAAGTCGCTATCTGTGTTGAAAATGTGTGGAATAAATTCCTGCTTAGTCCAAAAGAGATGAGGGAATTCATAGATGAGGTTGGTAGTCAATGGGTGTGTGCTTATCTTGATACTGCTAATATGATGGCTTATGGCTATCCTGAACATTGGGTTCGTGAGCTTGGAAGTAGGATTAAAAAGGTTCATTTCAAGGATTTTAAACGTAGTTCTCATAGCTTTGTGAATCTGCTTGATGGCGATACTGATTGGGCTTTACTTATGAAGGAATTTAGGACGGTCGGCTATGATTCTTATGTGATCCACGAAGTCGGCGGAGACCGCAACGCACAGATAGATTTAGCAGAACGTATGAGAAAGATCATTTCAATGTAAACGAAAAGCTTTGAATTTTTAAAAAGGGGGCGCATTTAGATGAAAAAAATTGGCAAGTATGAACTTGATAAAAAGAGCGCCATACTCAAATATGCAAGCATAACTGCTACGGGAATTATGGCAGGCGGTAGTGCTTTAATGTTAGGTGGTTGTTCGTCAAGAAGCGAACAATGGGCAGAAACCAGCGGTCAAGCAGGACGTATTAACCTTGAAGCAGTAGAAGAAGCTATGCAAAAATCAAAAGATGTTACTGAATTTGAAAAACGTGTAAACGAGATATATCAAGGCGATGAATTGGTGCTAATAGAGGTCAAAAACGAAGAAAATGGCGAACAATTAGTATCTGGGTATGCTGACCTCAACGATAATAATCAAATTGACTATGAAGAGGACGAAAAATTATTTACATTCCGAAGATGGTTTGAAGACGGAAATTATAAAGGTGAAATGCGAGGATATGGCGTCAATAGCTATTATTATCATCCATATACCACAGGCGACTTTTTTATGACTTGGATGCTATTTAGCGCATTAACAAGACCTGTTTATGCAGTGCCGATATATCATACAACTATTGCTGACGCAGGGGCAATAAGAAATTATAGGACAAGTTATAGAAGTAGCCCTAGTTATAGAGACCAGATAAATGCAAATAGACAATTTGAGACGAGGATGTCCGCTACACACGGAGAGACATATAGAAAAGCTTCCCCATCTGCATCAAGGCAAAGGTGGGCATCTCGTAAAGGCATTAATTTAAGCAAAGCGACAAGACTGTCTTCTGGTGCGACTAAGTCAGGTTGGGGAAGAGGTTCATCAAGATTTGGTTCTTTTAGAGGTGGAGGATCAGGTGGTGGTTTGGTTAGAAAATGAGCCAATATCATAAAATATTGAACGATGATTTTGAAAGGGCTTTTTATGCTTCATTAGGATTTCCACCTTTGTCTGATGACTTCAAAACTGGATTAATCATCAGGATAACTATTGACGATATGAACCTTCTTGACGGGTTTTATATGGAATTGCCAATAGAGGCTGAATTCCTTTCAATAGAGCAGGTATTAAATAAATATGTAATATGCCAAACACCAGAACAAATGCTTGAATTAAAGATAAAGCTTTCTGAATATGATAATCCAGACTTAGTTGATTTTCTTGATATTTTGACTAATATCTATGCAAAACGTGACTCAGGAAGCCTAACAATTCGTTATCATATCAATAATGGAGAATCAAATATTCAATTAATAGAACCGTTATATTTATATGAACAGGTTTATGCAGAGGAAAATAAGATATATAAACTGCTCGATCTTGTGATTGAAACTCAGTATAATCCATTTTATATGATCACTGAAAAAGTAAAGAAATCATTACTTAACGAGTTTAGGCAGATATTCATCTTGTATGCGATTGATAGATATAACCATATTTTCAATACCGACTTGCTAAAACCAAAAAATAAGAGGAAATTTAATAGAATAATCGCCAAACTGCTATCAGAAAATTTGATACAAAAGTCTAATGACGATCAGCAAAATCTGAGCATTTCATATAAGGGAAACGAATTGCTTGAACAGATTGTAAACGAAGCTGAGTATTACATAGAAAATTATGACATCTTCGGTGACGTCTATGTGAAAGGGACTAATATATTATTTAATACTGGCTATGGAAATAATTTTATTCCTGCCGTTCTACTTCACGATGGAATCAACCCTTATAGGGCGATTTTTTTATCCGCACTTTATCTTGGCAACCTTGACGAGATAGTCTTTGATCTAAACAAACTTTTTTCTGATGACGTGTTTAATTCTTTATTTGAATTTATTTGTTATTCACCAAAAGAGGAGGAAATAGATTCGGATATTTTTTCAAAAATTTTAATTAATGGCAAAGAAAAAGTTTATGAAAACTATTTATTGGCAGAAAAAGCCAAGTTTATTGACAGAATAAATAGGCAGATCAATCAAATATAAGAAGGAGCAGAAAACGTGCCAATTGATTATATTGAGGTATTGGATCCTGATAGCGACTTGATTGCAGATTTCCATGATAATGTATTAGTTGAGGCTTTTCCAGATAAATATGTAAGAGAAGATATACCAATACTTCGCAAAAATGTCATAATAAAAAATTGGACAGATGGAAATGAAATATGTCGTTATCATCTTTTTACTGCCTGCAAAGATGGACGGGTAATTGGGGGCGTATCTTTTTATTTTTTCAGTTTTGGAAGTTATGCAATAGGTATGGGATCGTATATCGGTGTGCGAAAGGAGCATCGCAAAGGAGGGATAGGCAGAAAGTTAATTGATATAAGAGATCAGACATTGTTTGCAGATGCACGGGAGTTTGATTGTTATCTTAAGGAGCTTGTCATTCAGGTCAATGACCCCAGTTTAATGAAAATTGAGGAAATAAAGAATGATTCTATGGACCCATGGAAACGTGAGATGTTTTGGAGAAAAAGAGGATATAGAAAGATCGCCTTTAATTTTATACAGCCAGCAATCAAGCCTGAATATCCTCCCATAGAATATCTTTCACTTCACATATACCCCTATGTGCATGAACTAAAAGATATGAAACGTATATCCAGAGAGGAATTAAGAGAAATAATTTATTGTTTCGTAAAATGCACAGGCACTGTTGGACCTATGGAAACCGATCCGTCATATTTACGAATGAAATCCGAGTTGGCAGAACAAGAATATTTCGCTGTAATATAAAGGTTAAGAAGATATGAAATCATAATCTCCCTAACCCTTAACTTTTAAAACCTTTGACTTTTAGCTTTTGGCTTTTAATTTTTCAAAGAATGTTGACGCTTGCATTTGCTCTGATGCGAATGTCATGTTATAACGTTTGCAAAGGTCTATATATTTGTCAATAATGGCTTCTCTTTCAGAATCCGTCATATCTCCGCCAGCCTCAATCATTGCCCTATAAGCACAGATTGACGCCTTTTCAACCCTTGCTTTGATGACATCGTTATCTGCTAATTTTAGTGCAGTGTCAAAGTAAGCCATTATCTTTTTGCACATCTCTGGATTAAGCCCAACATCTTTCGGCGATGGGAAACAACCTGGGTGCAATCCTTCTTTTTCAGCGTTATCATGGAACATATTTATATATTCCAAAATCGGTTGTGCTGATGATCCATAGTGTAATTTGACGAATTCCTCAAGGATCGCTTTATCGTCAAAATTTGGATTCCATAACATACGAGATATGAGATAGTTTCTCAGATCTGATAATTCACCAGAAGTCCCGTTTCCATTAGCTTGCATAAATACGCCTTTTGCATTATTGCGTAAAAAATATCTTATGTTAGGACCTATGACCCGAAGGTTAGGAAACGGCAGATCATAATATCTAAAGTTTGTGTTATAGTTCCATATCCAAATATCGTTGCAAATCTTACTCCATTCCTCCATATCTTGACAAAAAGCCCTGTTTTTTTCACATGTCGGATCGTCAATAGGATGAAGCGTGCAACATTCTATACTACAAAGCTGTATCTGCACATTATGACGAGGTTTAATTGTCTTTGGTGCTTTGCGAGTATACCAATATGCCAGAGTTCCGACTTTGACGTTTGGATGTTTCTGCTCAATAAGCTCTGCAACTGCGTTTACAAAAGCTAACTGAGACCCCATTGGAGTGCCTTCTCTTTTATTGACGGCTTCGCATTCATCGCAATGGCAATATCGCGCGGTATCCGCTTGACTGACGCTTATATTTCTCATATTAGGATGCTGATCAAGATAGCTGATAGCATTTTCAGCGACTATCCTTATAACATCTTTATTCGTGACGCATAGCTGAGGACCGCCTCCGCTGGTATC
>DTPJ01000429.1 GCA_011334435.1 Candidatus Poribacteria bacterium
TATATTGTTTGTATTCAGTGTCTATTTTCCGAGTTATTCTGTGGTTAAATTATCTAAATTATCCTTGCCTTGACTTTGAATTGCATTCTTCTGATCTTTGCCTAAAATTTGAATTACACTCTCAGAGGAGTTTATTCTTGATCTTATAAAAGGATTATGACATAATAAGAATATTATAAATCTACTAAATTTTGGGACAAAAATGATAAAAGTTTATGTAGATGAAAAAATAAAGGAAAATAAAACAGCATTGGAATCTAATATTCTTTCCTTTTCAATAAAACATCAAAAATGTCAGGAACATCATTAAAAGCCATATTAATAGGTATTTTGTTTGTGATCGCAGTCTGTTTAATCGTATCCTATGCAGAGCTTGTGATCATGCACATACAGATCGGTTTCCTCCAATTCCCTCCTGTTGTTATTGGGCTTTTCTTTTTTCTTTTTGTGACAAACAATCTCTTACAAAAGACATCAAAAAAACTTGGATTATCACCGCAAGAGATGATGACAATATATTGTATGATGCTTGTTGCATCTATGATAACTTCTCGTGGACTTATGGAAAAGCTCATTCCCGCGCTTGTTGCAGTAAATTACTATTCTAATGAAACTAACGGCTGGGTTGATCTTTTCTACCCACATATAAAGGATTGGCTTGTGCCTTTTGATCCCACAAAAGGTGCATTGCAAAAGGTATCTATCAATTTTTACGAAAAATTAGAAAACTGGCAATCTGTGCCTTGGAATAAATGGCTTACTCCTTTACTAACATGGGGTGGATTAGCTCTGATAATATTTTTCGGCTTTCTATGTCTTGCAACTCTAATTCGTAAACAATGGGTAGATAACGAAAAGCTATCTTTTCCGTTCGCACAATTTCCGCTTGAGTTTGTCAAAGTAAGCGATACAGGGAGTTTTCTAAAAAATCGTCTTACTTGGATCGGTTTTGCTATTCCGGCTATTATTTTTGCCTTAAACGGTTTGCACAGAATAAATCCGCTTTTTCCTGAAATTCCTCTGGTATCATATCTAAATCAATATTTTAATGAAAGACCATTCAATAATATTGGTTATACTCCGCTTTATTTCTCGTTTGCTGGGATCGGATTTTTCTATCTTCTGCCAACACAATTATTGTTTAGCCTTTGGGTCTTTTTTATTCTTACAAGAGTCCAAAGCGTTATTGCAACAATTTTCGGTATGAGAATCTCTGAAATGCCATTATATCCTACGCAGTCATTTATCGGCTATCAAGTTGCAGGTGCTTATGTTGTGCTTGTTTGCTATCTTTTTTATGTAAGCATACCTCATTTTAAGCAAATTATAAAAAAGGTATTCAGAAATGACGCAGTTGATGATTCTAACGAGCTAATGCCTTATAGATTTGCATTTTGGGGACTAATCATAAGTTTTATATTGACTGTTTTATGGTGTTATATGGCTGGAATAACGCTTTTATTTGCAGTATTTGAAATCGCTATATATATGTTCTTTGTCGCTATTGTGATGGCTAGAAGCACATCTGAATGCGGTCTGCTTATGACAGAAACATCGTTTAGACCAGTTGATATGTATTCTATGATCTTGCCTAAGGCTTCGCTTGGGGCGCAAACTTTAACGATTTTATCACTTTTTGACGCAGTTTGGACAAGAGATCAACGAGGTCTATTATTTACGGGATTTCTTGATGGATTGAAAATAGCTGACGGCGTCCAAATGCGGAGAAGGTCGTTATTATCAGTGTTTATAGTTGCTATATTGATCGCTTTATGTGTCTCTGCTGTTATACATCTATGGCTACCATATCATCGTGGGGCGTTGAACATGTATTCATACACGTATTGGGGAAATCCGCTTTGGGGCTTTCAGGATAACGCATCAGCAGTTGAAAGGGCAAGCGGACAAGATGCCTTATGGTCTATGTTTGCTTTTTTCATTGTAGGAATCGTTGTCGCGACATTTTTAGCGATTATGAGAACGCTTTTTTGGTGGTGGCCGCTCCATCCGCTTGGGTATGCACTTTCTGCATCATGGACAATGATCGTCTTTTGGTGTCCTGTATTAGTCGCATGGGCGATAAAACAACCAGTGATAAGATATGGTGGAATGAAAGTTTATAAAAGACTTAGACCTTTCTTTCTTGGTATGATATTCGGCGAATTTAGCATGGCGGTTATATGGACTGTTATAAGTTGGATATTTAATGTCCCTGCCCCTTTCTTTCCGTGGCCATGATCTATGTCAAATTCAAAATCTGGAAAGCCATAGAGGCACATAAAAAATTAAACATCAGACATTGTCCAATAACCAGTGTTTATCAATAAATAAATAAATTAGAGTTACGAATCATCACTGATAGACGTTTTATTATCAAGCAAATTATATTTTTCTAACTTCCGATACACAGTTGCTCTGTTTATACCTAATGCTTTTGCTGCCTTTTGGATATTGTTTCCAGTTATTTTAAGTGCATTGATTAAGGCTCTTCTCTCAATCTCATCAAGAGGCAATATCTCATTTTCCACTTTCTCGCTATCATCACTGACCTTTGTTTTTGGTTTATTGCTAATTGCAAGGACGCTTTGTGGAAGATTATCAACTTGCAAAACGCCAGATGTTTCAAGCAATACGCCTCTTTCAATTGCACTTTCCAATTCACGGACGTTGCCAGGCCAATTATATTTCATTAATAGCTCCATAGCTTCGCTTGATATTACTGATATTGACTTGCCCGATTTTGCGGAGAATTTGCTTAAAAAGTGTTCCGCAAGCAATGGTATATCATCAATTCTTTCTCTCAGAGGTGGAATAACTATTGGAAATGCAGAAATTCGGTAAAAAAGGTCTTCACGAAACTTTCCACTCTTTATAGCTGAGTCTAGATCAGAGTTTGTGGACGCAATAACCCGAACGTCAATTGGAATAGTGTTAAGTCCGCCGACACGTTGTATTTCTCTTTCTTGTAACACTCTTAGCAATCTAACCTGTAAAGAGGGTTGCATCTCTCCGATCTCGTCAAGCAATATGGTTCCGCCGTTAGCTTGCTCAAATCGCCCAATCTTTCGTGATATTGCACCTGTGAAAGCCCCCTTTTCATGTCCGAAAAGTTCGCTTTCAATTAATGTCTCTGGAATTGCAGCGCAATTTACTGCTACAAAAGGTCCATTTTTTCTTGGACTGTTATAATGAATTGCCTTAGCTATTAGTTCTTTACCAGTGCCAGTTTCTCCTTGAATTAAGACAGTGATGTCGCTTTGTGACGCTTGATGAACAAGGGCGAAAACTTCTCTCATCTTCTTACTGTTTCCAATTATTTTATCAAATGAATACTCAGCTTCAAGTTCTGCACGCAGTCTGAATAGTTCAGCTTTCATCTGTTCAATCTCAATTTCTTTGGAAACATCACGATAGACCACGATACGACCAACTATGCTTTTATTAACGCCAAAAACGGGTGCAGTATAAAAATAGAGAATTTTGCGTTTAGGAGTTTTCTGCTCAATAATATCTTCAAAGACACTTTCAGGATTTGAAAAGAAAATTTCATTAGACATTACAAATTTATTTGGCTCCTGAAAGCAATTTTTTATATCATATATGGTCATATCTTTGATGTTTTTTTCATCTAAATCAAACATATCTAAACAACGTCTGTTGACAAAGAGAAAAGCTCCTGACAGATCAAACATCGCGATAGCTTCGCTTGTTGAGTTGAGAACAGTTTCAAGCCTTTGTTGATATAATTCTGACTCCATACCGACGTTCCACTTCTCAATAAGAGAGATCGTCATCTGTTGTATTTCTTCACGTGTGAACGGCTTCCTTATATAAAGTAGTTTGTCTAATAGGTCCATATCTTTGACTATCTCTGACAGTGGTTTATCGGTAAAGGCGGTCATAATGACAATTTCTATGTCTTTATCTATCTCGCGTATTTTGCGAATTGTTTCTGCACCATCCCAACCCGGGGGCATCCTCATATCAACATAAGCAACTGCGATCGGCTCATTCTTCTCTAAAGCCTCTTTTACTTTATCATAAGCCTCTTTTCCACTTTTGGCGTGCAATATCTCTAATTCTGGAAGAAAGCTTTTATCGGTAATAGAGCCGAAAGTTTTTGCTAAATCAGTAGTGATCGGCTCGGATACCTCTGGTTTTAATGTCTCTTCAATATCTTGATGTATATAATCATCATCATCTACGACAAGGATTCGGTTATTCCATCCACTTTTTAACTTCATAATTATTTCCCTTCATAAATCATTATGTTACAGAAGATAGCGGAAAAACTGCTTGCATTGTCGTTCCTTTACACAATCCTTCGCTTATTGCATTTATGTGTCCATTGCAAGTTTTAATAAAATTCGCTACTGAGTGAAGCCCTAACCCACTTCCAGATTCTTTTGTCGTATAACCCGGTCTAAATATAGCTTCTAATTTATCTTTTTCAATGCCTATTCCATTATCAACAACTGATATTACTAAATTATCGTCATCAGCATAGCATTTGATATTAATAGATGGCTTGCTTGTATCTAAATCATTACTTTTTAACTTATAAAGGTCATCAATGGCTTCTATGGAGTTCTTCACGAGATTTATCAACATTTGATGAAACTGGCTCTCTTGTATGAGTATCTCTTTTGGGGCTAATTCACAGTCTATTGATACCTCTATATTTCTTTTCTTTATGGATTCTTGAAGGACATTAATCGCATCATTAATTGCTTTTTGAAGATTTATCTGTTTACGATATATGCCTTTTCCACTTATCAATTTTTCTGTCCGAACAATGTCTGCTATATGCTGAGCTCTATCTCTAACTCTATTAACTATTTTAGTCAATTCTTCCTCTTGTTTTTCAAGATCATCTGACAAAGCTAAAATAAACGGAACGACTTTCTGTCCTTGCGGATCATTGGTTATATAGCTAATAAAATCATCTTGATGTGCTTTTACTGCGTTTGCTAATGACGAAATATATCTTGTCAGTCTCTTATTAGACAAAATCTCTTGAAGTGTTCCAATCCCAGTAGTGACGCTATTAATAGCATTGCCAATATTATGAATTAATGTATCAACTGTTTCTATTCTGCCAAGTGCGTAAGCTTGGGCGAGCATCTCATCGCTCTTTTTCAACTCAGTTATATTCTCTAATGCAATTCCAATTTGATTTGCAGGCATTCGGAAAATTCTTATCCTAAAACTTCCCTCAAATCTTTCGTCTCTATACTCTAAATCATCTATTTCAATAGTTTCTCCATTATTTATAACGCTTAGGCATTTATCTATTAGTCCAAAACTATCTGCATTTAACCATACATCGCGGATCTCACTACCTCTATAATCGTTGATGTTTATATTAATCATTCGTTCTGCTGCGGGATTGCTATCAATAAGTATGAATTTATCCTCTGGCACAAATTGATATATGAGCAAACCTGATGGAATTGCCTTGACAATATCAACTGATCTTTGGAACGAATCTCTTAGCGCTTCTTCTATCTGTTTATTTTCGGTAATATCCTCAACAAACCTTAGTATACGAATAACTTTTTCTGATTTACCTTTTATAGGGATAACCCTATCCTTCATCCACCGAATTTCACCGTCGGGTCTTATAATTCTGTAATTTATCTCATATTCCTCGCCAAATTGTGTTTTTTCTATTTCTAATATCCTTTGTCTATCTTCCTGATGGATGTAATGAAACCATAATTTAGGATTTTGATAAAGTTTTTCACAACTCCGTCCGAATATTCGCTCAAATGAAGGACTGACGTAAAAGACTTTATCTAAATTTGCAGAAAAAACACAAAGAATCGCAGGTATAACTTCGGATATTTGGTAAAAAAAATCACCTAAATTCTCCTGTTCTTCATCTAACTCAATAGAATCTGAAAATCTAATCAAGTTATCCAATGACCCTCACCTACCTTAATATTTTACTGAGCATTATGAGATCAATTATATTTACTATTCCATCTCCATTTATATCGTATCCATTTGACTTTTTTCCAAAGTGCGAAATTAATGACTCAATATCATGATGGTCTATTTTACTATCTCCATTAACATCATAGGGATTTGATACATTAACGCCATTATTTAAGTAGATTGAATGTAACTCCATAATTTGACCATAATTATTATTTATCCAATGTTTCCAGAACTCTATTATGTCATTTGGCTTATACTTAGAAACAACGTCCCACAGCTTTTCAAGACTGCCATTTATATCATCATCATCATCAACGCCCAAACTCTCGTCTATACTTTTATCTGTGTCTGCTATATCCCATAAAATACTTGCAATAGCCCCTTCTACTACCTCTCCCTGTTTATTTACTCCATTATCACCTTTCCACCAGCTATTATATTCAATATTAGTTATATTTGGATCAATATATTTGGTAATATTGGATGCGTTATCATCAACGAGTGCCTCAAAAAATTCCGCCCAGCCTTCACGCATAGCAAAACCCTTATCAGATATTGAGTTTACAGTGTGAGACTCAAAATAAACCGTCTTTTCTGGTAGATCATAATAGTTATAGTTATATAAAGCTGTCATGACCGAATGTCCATATTCATGCAACATTGATGTCCTAACCCATTGTCTATTGACAGCTATGTTTATACATTCATTATATATATCTCCCTTAAAAGGTTTGTATAAATAACTATAATAAGATACATCGTTTTGATATGGATATTTGACACTGATCTTCTTTCTACTCCAATTTAACCTATCTATAAGAAAATCATAGGCGGAAACAATCGTATTAAATATATGAGCTAAACCACGATATTGGTTAGATTCATTCATACAATAATCGCAGTTTACTGATCCCGACGATATACCTTTAATAATTGGAGCGTTACATTCATATATTTTATTAGCATTATCTACAAGTTTCAATATATCATTTTCAAAAACGATGTTCATTTGAATATCATGCGTTTTTTGTGAGTTATCAAGAGAGATGTTATCAAAGACATAAAATCCATCGTTATCTGTTGCCCCTGTTGCAATAAATGTCCGTTTGTCCGACACGATCTCATAAAGTTGAACTGTGACTTTCTTTATCGGCATTTCCTGAGATAAATTATCATCATAGTATTTTATATTGCCATATATTCTTAATTTTTCTTGTGATGGCATTTGTGTCTCAGGCGGGGCAAGATAACTTTTAACCATCGTTGAAATGCCATTTCTCGCAGGTGTAAGGAAATCTACCTTATCATAAACTTGTGAGTTGATCTTATCGGTAACCAAATATACAAAAAAGTGTTCAGCAAAACGTCTTCCATCGGATAACTGGAAATAGACAGAAGCCTGTATTGCATAAGTTCCTTCCTGATCAATTCGTATTTTAGTTATATATTGTCTTAATGATCCTTTAACAATTGAACTTTCCTTGAATATACGATCTCCTATTATTGAGATACCTTCGGGAACCCTGAACTTTATAACTACATCATAGCAATCATTGTCAAGAGTGTATAAATCTAAAATTACATCAGCACTTTGACCGATTAATGGCTTATTTGATAGATTAAGATTGCCTTTAAAGAATGTGGGAGTTGAACGGTTAAAATCCTCTGACATTAATGGCAAACAAAAAAATGATAGCATAGATAGCATAAATGTTGTGATATATAACTTTATTCTCATAATCCTATTACAGTATCAATCATCGCCTTGTATTGTGGAAAGCATTTTTCGCCTTTACCATAAATAAATGGAGATGCGGTAGGGCTAACTATCAAGCCTTTTTGATCGTCAAACACATCTTTTATAAGCTGTTCTGTCTCTTGTCTTATCTCTTCTGGAGTAGCATCATACATTCGGTCTATCTGTATATTTCCTTCTAAACACATACGTCCACGAGCTAAGTTTTTTGCTTCAACCGCGGTTATATCACCCATAGGTGGAGCTTCAAACGGATGAAGGACGTTTACCCCCATATCAACGAAATACTTAAAGACCTTTTTAACCGATGCGTGACAGTGAATATGTATATATCCATTAGAGTCGTGAATAAGATCAATTATAGGCTTATCATATTTATAGTTGAAATCAAGAAAGTCTTCGGGACTATGAAGTGGAGGAACGATATATTCCTGTCCTGCCATAGAGAAAAAAGGACCAATCTTATTGTCTAACAAAAATTTTAATCTATTAATGATGATATTCATCTGTCTTTGACATAATTCATGGATAATATCCCTTTCAAGCACAGACATTATGGCAAAAGCATCGGTCCCAAATAATGATGCAACTGCACCACCAGGGTTAAAGCCTAATGAGACGTCAACTATTCCAGTATCGCCTACTTTATCTTTTAATATGAAAAAAGACGAAACATCTCCGCTAACCTCAGGCATAGGCAAAGATAGATATTTTTCTGCATCTTCCCTATCTTTTAGCAGATAAGTTTCTGTCATGCCCGGCTGTCCTTTTAGACCTGCTAATGTAGTGGAACGCAGATCACCCGCAGGAGTATGAAGAATCGTTATGTGTCGCTCAAAATCCTCAGTATAAGCTTCTTTATAATGCTCTGTTGGATATGATGTTTCTCTCCAACCGCTCCATGGAAATTTAAGCTCCGTATGTGCTTGAAGATACGCTTTTAATTTATCATAAGTCGGGTCATTCCTAGGGAAACCTGTTCTGCTATATACCGCGGGTCTGTCAACCTCTTGATATGAATAACATCTCTCTAATCTTTCTCTACGCGTTAATTGTTTATTCATATTTTCACTATCGTTTAGGGATGTTAGATAAAAGTCTAACTTCTCAAAGTTTGTATTGATACCTTTGCTTTTACGATCTTTCCATCTGGCAGAATTAGACCTCTTGATATGACTTTTGATATTTTTTGATCGCGGTCTGTCACAAGTGACGGATCGTTGATCACAACAAGTTCATGCAAATCAGGATTATAGACTTGCCCAATTTTAACATCTAATTCTTTTATCCCTGCGATCTTTAATAATTCTTGTAGATCATCTTCCACAGATGTATCTATATTGTTTTTATCCTTTTCCCTATCTATCGCAGAGACAATTGGAACGATAACATCTCTTCCAATGTCTGCAAGTATCTTTTTAGACTCTTGATTTTGCTCATTGTTAGATTTTGCATAGGTTACTAATTTATTTATAGCGGGCATGAATTTTTTTGACCAATCAATTTGTTTAAATTCATCAATGCTTTTTGGTTTAGAAATATCAGCGATTGATGATTCAGTTTTAAACATATCTTGAACAATCTGATATAATCTCTTATTCGCTACATCAATCCAATTTCCGTTGATTTTGGCGCCAATCGTCTCCAAAAGTGAACCGATTTTTATGACTGATTCACCTGCTTTTGCTACTATAACTTGATCGGTCAATAATTTATAAACGTCTGAAATCGCATTAAAAAACAGATCAAGATAATAATCCTCATGTTGTGAATAATCTGCTTTATTTTTTGTCTTTTCTACAACAGGTTGATTTTGACGTTGTATATTAGATAAATCACGCAAAAGCTTAGCATTGTCTCGTTGAAGTCTTTTTGATTTTTTAGTTGTATTAATGATAAAGATAATTAAAAAAATTGTTATTAATGATAATATTGATAAAATTAAAATATACGGGGATACTTCTACTGGCTTTTTTATATTTTTGACAAATTGACGGATAGAGGTTGCGAACATATCCTTAAAAGGTATTGGAAGAATGACAGAAATACTGCCTTCTTTGGATTTTTTCATCAGAAGACCAGCATTAATATTGTCTATCCCATAGCCAAATATTCCAAGTCGCCTAATTATGTCATCATTGGGTTCTGTTTCTAACATTGCATTTACATCATAGACAGTTATATTGATCTGCTTTTCTGCAAATTGGAATGTGGAACTATATCCTGACTTCATCTGATCTTTTATTAATCTTATAAAGCGATAAAACATTATATAATCATCGTCAATTGTGGACTTTTTAATGTTATTTTTTTGTTCGCTTATCTTCGCCAATTCCAAAAATATCTCAAACTTCCAATAATCCCATAGTTCATTTTCCATGACAGGTTTATATACTTTTACATTGTCATCTTTGATTGTCTCTTCTTTTAAGACGATCTGGATACTCTCTCCTGCAAAAGATTGCATTTTGATAAGTATATTTTCATCATCAGCGGTGCTGAATATATATAAATCCACATTTGCAGGATATACACTTTGTAAGCATGATAAAGCCATTATTGATAAAATGCCTAAAAAGATAAAAACCCTCAATTTATTACTCCTCATATCATTAGCCAAGCCAGCCCGGAACGCTAAATTGCTTGACCATTGGCTCAATATTGCTCTGATTCAGAGTAACAGAAAATTTCCCTCTGTGCATTGATGCTAATTCAATTGAGACAACTATATCTCCGCTTTTTTGAGGAAACCAGCTTTCCATCAATGTTATTGTTCCAAGATTCACCGATCCTGCGATTTTATCTGAAAATCCACAGAATAGATTTATATTAATGTCATGGCTTATATTCTTAATAGAAAATGCTTTACTCTGTGAAATAGGCATTTGTGGATTATTCATTAAAACTTCTTTTGGTATGATCTCATAAAATTTGTCATTGTTTACTTGAATTCCAAAGCCCATCGCACCTTCTATCGTATATGTCCTTCCAGATTTAAATTTAGCAAGACCGATGATCATTGCTCCACCAACCATGACGCGACATTTATCGGTTGATTCAACAATATCAACAACTTTGCCAGAAACTTTGACGAGGCTTGAATTCCCGAAGATAACAGTTTTTAGTCTCGGAATGGATATATCAGGGAATGGCAAATTTTCATCGGAATCAGATTTGACGTAATAATCTCTGACAATAAACATTCGTTCATTATCCACTTCGCGATAGTCAACCAAAAAAGCGGTTATAGGGACCATAGTTGAATTGATAAAGCAAAAAGAGTCGCCAAAAGGGTTAGCCTGTAACAATGTAGAATGGCTCGTTGTCTCAAAGAAATACACAATTGAAGAAACGCATTCATTTATAACATTATAAAGCTTTAACTCAGATTGTTCAAAACCTTTTGTTATTGACTCAATAAGATCAGATGAATATCCATAGGGCAATATTATGCAGGTTCTTGGATCTTCTATATTGCCATAGTTTTCAGCGAAATCTTTTATATGATCTAACAAGTTGACTATTATTTCTGCCCGAACTTCACTATCATATATGTTAGGGAAATTATCCCTTAGATCGTGAAATACTGCGGTTTTTTCATCAGTAGATACATCACTTTCGCCAATGGAGATACTAA
>DTPJ01000841.1 GCA_011334435.1 Candidatus Poribacteria bacterium
AACCTTACTTATTTTAAGAAATTTCCCAATCAAAAATCTGTCCTATCGCTCCGAAAGATCAGATATTTGAAGCAGATCCTTTATCTGATCAGTGATCACTATATCTTTTTTAATATGACTTAATGTTTCGTTTGAAATTGTAAATATTGCCTTTATCGTTTCATATCTGACCGATCTGAGCATGTCCCTGAACATCTTTGAAGACGTTAGCCTGTAATCAGTTATAATATCGCTTTTGACGTAAGAACGTAATATCATAGAGTTATCTATCTCATGTTGAAGCGATAGAAAATCTGTCCATGCGTCATCAAGCACACTCAACATAACCGCTTTTTTCATTTTATTGAGGTAATCAATATCAAACTTACTCTCTCGTTTACTAAGTGCCTTCTGAAATATGTTGATTAATAATGCTTTTGCAGACTCATAGTTTAGTCCATCTAAATCGGTATTTGGTATATCCAATCCAAAATCTCTTGCGATCTGCTCTTTCATCTCTGCCCATTTTTCGTAGAAGTTCTCATTAGAATCAGCTACAAAAGCAAGAAGGTCTTCTACATATTCAGAGATAATAGATTGAAACTTTTTGTTAATGTCGTTTTCTGACAATATCTCACTACGCATTTTATAGACAAGTTTTCGTTGATTATCTGTAACTTCATCTATTTCTATAAGATATTTTCGGACATTATAGCTTGTCTCCTCAGATTTCCGTTGAGCTTTTTTAGCTAAGCTGACAAGTTTATTATATTGATTTTTCTCTATCGCTTTGATCATCTCTGGCATTTCATCATCGGCAAATATCCGAAAAAGGTCGTCTTGCAGTGAAAGATAAAACCGAGAAGACCCAGGGTCGCCTTGCCTGCCCGCTCTGCCTGATAACTGTTGATCAATCCTTCGTGCCAAGTGTCTTTCTGTGCCTATCACATGCAAACCTAATTTGTCTATATCGTTTTCTGATGAGATTTTGATGTCTGTCCCTCTACCAGCCATATTTGTCGCAATAGTTACCGCATAAGGCTGACCTGCGTTCTTTATTATCTCTGCCTCTTCTGAGTGATTTTTTGCATTTAGGACATTGTGCGGGATATTATGTTGTGACAAAATCTTACTTAATCTTTCGGATTTTTCAACTGATCTCGTCCCAATAAGGACTGGTCTCCCAATTGCATAGCATTCTTTTATATCATCAACTATCGCATCTATTTTTTCATCTTCCGTTTTGAAAAATCTATCTGGTAGATCAACTCTGATGACAGGCTTATTTGTGGGAATTCTTATAACTTGAAGTTTATATAGCTTTTTGAACTCGTCAGCTTCAGTATGTGCAGTAGCGGTCATTCCAACCATCTTTTTGTAAAGCCTAAAATAATTTGAGTGCGTTATTTTCCCCATAACGCGATTTTCTGGCGTTATAGACAATCCTTCTTTACATTCAAGCGCCTGATGTAACCCCTCTTCATATTTTTTGCCATAAGAAAGCCTGCCAGTGTATTCATCAACGATTATGATCCTGCCATTGTGGATTATGTAATCCTCATCTCTGTGATAAAGGACGTATGCTCTGAGGAGTTGAAGGAAGTTACGTATGTTCTCAGATGTGTTTAAATAACCCTTTAAGTGGGAATTTTGACAAGCGTATGATATGGAAGAATTTGAATGATCTGCAAGTGTCAAAAAGCCTTTGCCAAGCAATTCCTCAACGAATGCGATACCCATATCTGTCAGTTTGATAGACCTGTTTTTTTCGTCTATGACATATAAAAGGTCTTGCTCTAACTTATATTCCGATCTTGCGGAAATATACCTCGCCCAAACAGCATTTATCTTTTTGACAATATCCTTGTTTTCGCTTAGATAATTCAGCAAGTCAGCGTTCCATGGATCAGCCATTAATATCTGAATAAGCCTTATGATCTTGATGAGTTGATCATTTTCTGTTTTATGGCTATTGAATAACTGATTTACAATTTCTTTTTGCCTTTTTATCAGAGATTCAACAGCATCTTTAAATCTCCAATAATTGCTTTGATTGCTGATAGGTGATCCAGATATAATAAGTGGAGTTCCTGCTTCATCCATTAAAATACTGTCAATCTCATCAATGATTACATAATCAAGCTCACTTTGGACTCTTTCTTCTATCTTATTTTTTAAGTTATCTCTTAAATAGTCAAAGCCGAATTCGTAATTGTTTCCATATATAATATCCGCTTTATACGAGTTCCGCCTCTCTGAATCTGACATATAGCTTAAAATGCAGTCCACTTTAAGCCCAATAAACGAATATACGGGATTCATCCATAGACAATCCCTTAATGCGAGATAGTCATTGACAGTAGCAATATGGACTTTTTTCCCGCTTAATGCCCAGATGCTTGCAGGAAAGACCGCTACAACAGTTTTTCCCTCACCTGTCGCCATCTCAGCGAGATTTCCATCTAACAAAGCCAATGCACCTAATATTTGGACGTCAAAAGGCATGAACGTTAGATTATCTTGTGGTCGTCTTAATCGCCTTACTTCTGAATAGAACTCTGATTTTAGATGGATTTCTGATCTATCAATGGAAGGCAGTTTATCTTTGACCTCGTTATAAGTTTTTTTAATATTTTCTGTTGTTAAACGGGGAGGAAGATCGGAGTTGAACAGATTCCAGATGCCTAATCTCCTGTCAATCACTTCTCTGATGATCGCTAATAATTCAGGGATTATCTTATTAGGAGATTTAATTAGCTTTTCTTTAAGATAAGCGATCCTTTTCAGGAGATCGGCATCATTGAATCCGCTAAAATCAAATTCATTGATCTTTTGAAGGATTTGCTGATATTTTTTAAGCATTCTATATAAGGCTTACAGAAGGCGGATTGATAAAGTCGTGATATTTTTCGCCAACTTTGCCGTCTTTTGCATCGCCGACATGGACATAGACGCGATAACGGAGAACTAACTTTTCTCCCGCTTTCAATGTCCAACTGCCATCTTTGCTTGGATCGTTCTCAAATGTGCCTGTGCCGAATATATTTGCGGTCATTAAGCCGTAATTTCTCACATGCCAATATGTCGGATACCTGAAATTTTTAGGATGGTCAAATACCGCTATCCCAACCTTGTTTGAATCAACAAAACCAGAGTAATCGCACCATTGAGCCATCTTTCCCCAAGTCTCATTTTCATTGATTCCGCCATAGGCATTCTCAATTTTCCCTGTGCCGGGAGGACTGACGGTCATTGTCGGATAAACTCTGACTGATATAAGTCCAGCTTCTTTTGTATCGCCAAAGAATACATCACCATCAGAAGCAAAGAATGTAACAGTCATATCAATAATACGTTGTGATCTTGGCAAATTATAGAACTTCATATCCCTGCTTTCTTCTACCATTTTCTTTTTGCCATCACGAGTTATCCATTCATTCGTTGCGTATATCTCGCTAAAAACCGAACCTTCAAGAATTTTGTTAAATGCCTTGTGAACTTGCCGACCAGCGTTATCGCCTTCGCTCCAAAAATCCGCGTGATTGACTTCTCCATAAGACACCCAAAGCGATCTGTGATGTATATGATCGTGATTATGACCTTCTGGAGATTCATCTCCTCTCGTTACCGTATGCCCAAAAGGACCCATTATCGGATAAAGAAAAGGTTTTAGTAATTCTTTATTATAGTGATAAGTTGTAAAATGCTCTCCGCGAATGAAGACGTCTATATTCTTGCCCTCAATATGACTGAGTTTGACAGTCTCGGCAAAAGCATCGGGAGACAGCGTATATTTTTTCTGAGTGCCTGCCTTTATGCTATCAATTATAAACGAGACTGACATAGACTTTCCATCTTCGCTTAGTTCTATCTGTGCGGGCATTTTTATCTTTGATTCTGATATGACAGTGCAAGATTTAACGTCTTTAAACTCCTTGCCAAGTTTTTCCGCACCAACTGTGAATGTTACAGGGCAAATTTCCCTGTCATGTTCACCTGCTTTAACTAAAATTTCAACAGACATTGTATCTCTCCTTTTATAAAGCGAAAATTTTCTTTAAAGACTTCATTGATTCTACCGCGATAGTTTTCGGATCGGGCTTAAAATCAAAGACCTCAACCGAAACATATTTGTCATAGCCAATTTCAGATAATGATTTTGCTACGGGGGCATAGTCAATCCCGCCTGATCCTGGCCAACTTCTATTGTCATCGTTTATATGGAAATGTTCAAGGTATTGACTGCAATCCTTAACTGCTTTAGCCATATCTACATTGTTGCAGTTCATACTATATGTGTCCAATATAAGTTTGAAGTTCGGGTGATTGACTTCCTCTATGAGTTTAACCCCGTCTTCGGGGAGATTGATAAAATCTGTCATATAGCTTGCAAGTGGTTCTATGCAGACTATCACTCCCCTTTCTTGTGCATGGGGACAACAATGGTTAAATGTCTCTTTAGCGAAATTCCATGCTTCCTCTTTTGTAAGCGGTTCTATGGTGTTCCTGTTCTGTGGCGATCCGAAGACGATCACTCGCCCTCCGAGATCACCGCAAAAATCTATCAATTCATGCAGATAGTCACGAGTTTTTAAGCGAATTTCAGGGTCTGGATGGCTTATATGCAAGCCTTTTGGCGATATTAAAACCCAATGTATGCCCACGATCTCCACGCCAGATTTTTCTGCTGATCTGCGAATTCTCTCTCTTTCTGTCTTTGATACCTCAGTCACAGAATCACATATAGTAAAATGTGCGACCTCAACACCATCATAACCGAGTTCAGCTGAATAGGCAAAGACTTCGTCCAATTTCCATCCTTCAAACATCTCATTGCAGATGGAAAACTTCATAATTGTCATTTCTCCTTTCTTCATCAGTGTTTATTTATCATCAATAACCAAGTAATCCGAGAGATGTTTTAATCTTCTTTTTGCGCTAGCTCCTAAATAATGTTTTCCAAAATCCGTAGCCATTTTTTCAAGTATCTCTTTGGCTTCTTTATATTTCCCTAATTTGATATGACATTCTGCCATCATATAATTTGCCTTTAATTTGAGCGTTTCGTCTTTTTCCTCATTTATCGCCAAATTATATTCCTCTATTGCTTTTTCGTAATTATGTTCATCATAGTAAAATCTATCAGCAATTGATAGGTGAGTTTCTAATATAGCCAATTCACCAGTTATCTTTGTCTGAGTTTCCTCCTGAGTGACTTCTTCTTTTGATTCCTCTTTCGGTTCTGACTTTTTCTTAGCAGTTTCATCAGAGCTAGATTTTTTCAAGGCGTGTCTCCTTTCTGCAAGAAAATTGATAATTGATCAGCATTATTGATTGTCAATCGCTGATATTATATCATATTTTCACTGGATTTTTTGCTTTGGCAGATTCATAAGCACCGAGAGCTACTTTGAGAGCTTGTAAGCCATCTTCGCCTTTGATCTGGAATGGTTTTTCGCCTTTTACTGATGCGATGAAGTCTTTCACAAGCCCCATATCCATATTATCTCCCCAATAGACCCATTCAGCCTTCATATTTGCATCGCTATAAAGGTCAAAGTCTTGGGCAAACGAATCAATAGAGATAATTCCGTCAGTGCCGACTATTTCCAAAGTCACATCGCCCCATGTCGGATATGATTTTGTCCTTGACCAGCTTGTATCCAATGTTGCGAAGACGCCGTTGTCAAACTGGATCGTCAATATCCCAGTGTCATCAATATCCATTTTATAGAATTTGTTGTCAATTTCAGCATAGACTTCAACAGGTTCAGCCTTCATAAACCATCTTAAAAGGTCAACAACATGTGGAGTATGATCCATCACAGCCCCGCCACCGCTTTTTTCCTTATTTATAAACCAACCGCCGGGCATTCTGCCATGATTAGTGGTCTTTGCAGCTAATATTTTTCCAATGGTATTGCTATCAATGGCAGATTTAGCATTCATAACTGCAGGAATATATCTGCAAGGGAATGCAATGCCTAAATTAGCACCGTTTGACGAACAGCTATCTATCATCGCTTGGGCATCGTCAAGCGTTGTAGCAATGGGTTTTTCACAAAGTATATGCTTACATCCCGATTCTGCTGATGCGATAACGTGCTTTTTGTGATCAGCATTGGCAGAGCAAATTATAACTCCATCGGGCTTTTGTTCAAGAAGTTTGTTATAATCGGAAAAGAAACTTGCGCCAAATCTTTGTGCTAAGCTTTTGCCCTGTTCCTCATCCTCGTTATATATTGACGAGATTTCAACGCCATCAATCTGTCTTAAACAATCTGCATAACTGAAAGCGTGCATGTGTGCAAAGCTGATAATTCCTATTTTTACGCTCACGATTTATCCACCTCCATTATAATTTTTTATAAAATTTTACTTATATTAATGGGAAGATTATTGGCTTACCAGTTTCCATTGATTTCAATGAAGCGATAGCTATTTCAATAGCCCTTAGGGCATCTTCACCAGTCACAGGTGGTTCTTTATCATTTTTCACTGCATCTATAAAATATTTGAGTTCAGTCGTATAAGGGCTTTCAATAACTGGATTTTGGGGGACTTCAACTCCGCCACCGCCTGCTTTTGCAGATTTTGTGACTATTCGTAAAGGACTTGATGTTCTGCTATCAAATTCAAACACCCCCCCATCGCCAGCGACTTCTAATTTAACAAAAAATCCAGAGATATGCGCCCAACTGCCTTCAACATGTGCTATAACCCCATTTTTAAATCTGATTGTGACCAAAGAATAATCAATGTCTGGGACATTTGCATAGGTTAAGCCTTTTGCATAGACATGATCTACTTCGCCAAAGCACCATCTAAGGAAATCAAAATCGTGAATTATTAAGTCAAGGGGAACTCCGCCAGCCATTTGAACGTTGGAATACCAGTTAGACCAGCCCTGAGGATGTCCTGCTGCACGGGTGGTCCTGATCATAACTGGATTTCCTATTTTTCCGCTTTCAATGATTCGTTTTGCAGTGACATATTCATGGAAGAATCGCAAGACATGACCGACCATGAACTTTACGCCAGCTTTTTTGACTGCGGAGATCATCTCTTTGCCATCTTCAAGCTCACGTGCTATCGGTTTCTCGCAGAAAATATGTTTTTTTGCAGATGCTGCTTTCAATACATTTTCCTTGTGCATTGAAGTTGGAAGGCATATATCAATTATGTCAATATCTTTTATTGATAAGACGTCGTCAATCTTATCAAATGCTTGTGCAGAATGCTTTTCTGCGACCCTTTTCGCAGCGTCAATCCTTGCATCCGCTACTGCGACAACTTTTGCGTCTGGTATTTCTGAGTAGCAATCTGCGTGCATTCCTCCCATAGTTCCTGCACCTATAATGCCTATTTTTAGCATATACTTTACCCTCCTTCCAAAAGGACATGATCAGATTTTTAATTAAAGATCGCCATAAATTCTATAAACATCATCTATCGGCATACCTTCTCTGATAAGCCTTCGTTCTTCATTTTCTTTTGCCATTATATCTTCGCAGATGAGCATAACCTCGTCAACATATTCCTTAGGTATGATTTGCACGCCATCAGTATCGCCGAATATAAAATCCCCTGGATTGACACGGACATAATGGGTCAGATGCCCAGGGAGAAATATCGGCTGTTGGATATGTGTTATACGCCAACCGCCAAACGCATTAGGTCTTGTTCCTGTTGTATAAACGGGAAAGTCTTCCATCTTTAAGACATATCTTGTATCGCGAATATTTCCATCTATTAGCATACCAACGCAACCATGAGCTTTTGCAAGAGTGCAACTCATCTCGCCAAAATGTGCGGGTTGTTTATCTCCGCCAGTATCAAATACAAGCACACAGCCGGGATAAACTGACATCATCATGCGTTTTTGTGGTGAACCGATGCGTTTCCATTCCTCGTCGCGTGCCTTTTGTTCCTCTGGAGTCAAAATTTCGCCTGCTAATGAATGGAGTTTAACAGTTAAAGCTTCTCCAGCAAGTATCATGTCTTGACGCAATGGATAAAACTCAGAAGATAGAACCGTATTAGTTATACCAAGTCCTGCAAGTGCGTCTGATACGCAACCACCATAAAACTCTTTATATCGGCGCACACGCTCCATTGCTGTAATATCAAGATGACGAATTTGTCTGCCCATCTGTGCTATCCTTTCGTTTGCATAAGCAAGTTTTAATGAATAAGTTTTTACATAGAAACGAAATGTTATCTACAAGCAAAAACATTCTTTTCTCTTTTCTTAGAGTTATCTAACGTATTTCTAAACTTTGGACAATTTACAAATTATAATTACATATTTAGTTAGAAAATCCCTCTAAATCTCCCTTTTCCAAAGGGAGACTTTTAGGAATCCCCTCTTTGAAAAAAATAGCTTTTTAGTTTCCCCCTTTGAAAAAGGGGGATAAAGGGGGATTTTAAGATTTTCTTTTCCTAATAAAAATAAATTTGGTTAGCTAAAAACATTTTTTAACTCAAAATTGTCCAAACTTTAACGTATTTTAACAAAACTTTATATTGTAAATCAATAATATTTTATTGTAGAATATAAACGGTTTTTAGTTATCAATTTTTAGTTTTCAGTAGCATAGGAGTAAGATATGGCTGAAATGACTATGCGTGAACGGATGTTAGCTTTAATTCAAGGAAAAGAGCATGATCGCGTTCCATTTGTAGAATATTCTGGCATTGCTGGTGTCTCAAATGAGGAAGTTTGGTCTGTTATTGGCAGAAACAATATGGGGTTGCTTGAATGGGTCGGAATATACGGATTCCATCATCCGAATTGCAGGTTTGAGAGTGAGGAATTTGAGATTGATGGTCGTAAAGGCTCTCGTCAGAAATTGCATACACCAGAAGGGACACTTGTAGATGAGAGGCTTTATGCTGCAATTTCATCTGCAAGCAGAAAGCATTATATAAAAGAATTAGAGGATTATAAGATATTTCTTAGCTATTTGCGTGATATTACAGTTTATAAAAACACTAACTCATGGATAGACTCATATAAAAGATTAGGCGACGATGGCTTACCTCATACATCTCTTTTAAGGACGCCATACCAACAGCTATGGATTCAATGGGTAAGCATAGAAGACTTGGCAATTCATATAGCAGATTACCCAGAGCTGATGGAAGAAGTCTTCAATGAGATGTTTAGAGTTCAGAGAGATGTTTTTCGTGTCGCCTGCGAAGTCGCAAAGGAATTGCCGATCCCATATTACAACTTCCCTGATAATATCACCGCACCGATCATCGGGGAATCAAATTTCCGAAAATACTGTCTTGCATCTTATCAGGAATTTGCAGATATGTTAGAAGAAAATGGTCTTGATATACCTCTTTCTGTCCATGCTGACGGAGACTTAAAACCTCTTTGGAAAGCTATCGGAGAATCTCCTATACGAATGCTTGATTCTATGTCTCCACCTCCTGATAACGATACAAGCGTAGCAGATGCAATAAATATGTGGAAGGACATGCGGGTTTGTATCAACTACCCATCTTCCGTCCATCTGCGCGAACCAGAAGTGATTTATAATACAACAATGGAAATTTTAAGGCAAGGCGGACATACTGGACGGCTACAAATACAAATATCAGAGAATATGCCACCTAATGCGTGGAGAAAAAGCTATCCACAAATTGTCAAAGCGATAAATGACTTTGCAAATGAAAGATAATGAAAGGAGAAAACTATGGCAAAATTAGCGATTAACGGCGGAACTCCTGCGGTTAAGGATTGGATACCGACAAGATGGCCCATTTTTGATGAAAGGGACAAACAAGCATTGATTGAAACGCTTGAAAGCGGTAACTGGTGCTGTATGTGGAGTCAAGACAGCAAGGTTGCCAAGTTTGAAAAGGAGTTTGCCGAATATATAGGCACAAAATACGCGACTTGCGTAAATTCAGGCACAGCATCGCTTGAGCTTGCATTTAGGTCTTGTGATATTGAGCCGGGCGATGAAGTGATCGTTACAGCAGTTAGCTTCGTTGCCTCTGCATCTGCCATTGTCCTTGCTGGCGGAGTGCCTGTCTTTGTTGATGTTGACCCAGAGACATATCAAATGTCACCAGATGCAGTTGAATCTGCTATAACCGATAGGACCAGAGTTATTGAAACAGTTCATTACGGCGGTTATCCTTGCGATATGGATAGAATTACCGAGATCGCTAAAAAACATAATCTATTCATAGTTGAGGATTGCGCCGAGGCTCATGGCACAGAGTGGAGAGGGAAAAAAGTCGGCTCTATTGGAGACATAGGCGGTTTTAGCTTCCAGATGGGAAAAAATCTCACTTGCGGAGATGGCGGAGCAATGACTTATAGCAAAGATGAACTCTCAATAAGCTGTTATTCCTATTCAAGATATGGGAATGTCCCCGGTGGAGAGAGATACGTTCATTATGTGCCTGCTGGAAATTTCAGGATGTCGGAATTTCTTGGTGCTTTGCTATCCGTTCAATTGTCTCGTCACGCAGAACAGACAGAGATAAGATACCAAAACGGGGAGTATTTCGCCCAAGAATTGGAGAAAATCGGAGGAATATCCGCTCTGAAAAGAGACCCAAGAATAACAAAACGCGGATATTACTTCTATCTTTTAAGATACGACGCTTCAAAATGGGGTGGTGTGCATCGCAATAAATTCAGAGAAGCATTAGCCGCGGAAGGCGTGAATACTGGCACTGCACATAATGATCCGATATATATGAATCCTGCTTTCCAAAATATAAAGAGAAGTCTATTACACGGCAGTAAGATGGATTATACCAAAGTCCATTGCCCCGAGGCTGAGCGCATCTATACATCGGAAGTTATCGCTCTCGGAAAGGATTTCCTTATGGAAAGGGGAAATGTTGACAGGATATTAGATGCTATCCGAAAACTCCGTGATAACATAGATGAATTAGTGAAATTGAAATAGCCATAAGAATTTCCCTTTTCCAGAGAGAGATTTAGAAGCATAGCCATTAAGTTAAGGGAAAAACGTTAAACGTTAAAGGTTGAAGGTTGAGTGTAATTCAAATTTTAGGCAAAGATCAGAAGAATGCAATTCAAAATCAAGGTAAGGATAATTTAGATAATTTATCCACAGAATAACTCGGAAAATAGACACTGAATACAAACAATATACTTAACTGAGAATTCTGAAAACCAGTTAAATCCAATTATCATAAGGATCAGAAAGGTATGGAAAAATGAAAATGCTCCACATTTGTCATTCCCGTGAAAACGGGAATCCAGAAAAATTATGATAAAGAAATGGATTCCTGATGCAGTTTACCCCTGCG
>DTPJ01000887.1 GCA_011334435.1 Candidatus Poribacteria bacterium
CTGAACTTAGGACATTAGTTCGGACATTTTCTAGAATAAGTGAAAATAATACTTTCTGCTAAAATTAAATTTTTCCAAACATTTCAAAAATCCCCCTTTATCCCCCTTTTTCAAAGGGGGAAACTAATAGAGTTACTTTTTTCAAAGTGGGAAACCATAAAAAGTCTCCCTTTGGAAAAGGGAGATTTAGAGGGATTATAAATTGTTCAAACTCATAACATCAGGTTATGAAATACTGCAGTATATAAAATGAAAAAGTTTGCTAAAAAAAGCTCCTATGGTTTCACCTTGATAGAGATCACTATTGTCATATTTATCATCCTTCTTATGACAACTATATCTACACCTTGGATGAAGACATTTGCAGAAAGCACAAGGCTTCGGTCAACTGCACGTGGAATAAGAAGCCTAATGGAGTTTGCCAGAACATCTGCTATAACAGAACGAACTGAATATGTCGTCTTATTTGACCCAACTAATAGCGAATACTGGCTTTCGCTTAAAGAGCTATTAAGTGAGTCTTCGGGTGGAAGTGTTACAGATCAATCAAGGACAAACCTTACTTCTGCATTAGAAGCGATTGCTGAAAGAGAGGCGGAAAAATTAGCTTCTGAACAAAGCAATAACCAAAATGTGACACAAAGTAATACGAAGCAAAATAATAGCAGTGATCAAGAAAATCAAACTAATGTGACTCGCACAGGTGGTCTTTTAGGCGTGCCAAATAAAATTCCCGCAGGAATTCAAATAGTGCAGATAAATTCGCCTCGTAGTTCAAACACAAATTCTGGCATTCAATATGTCACATTTTATCCAGATAGCAGGGCAGAGGAATTTGAGGTCTATCTGCAAAGTCAATCTGGAAAGGTGATGCTTCTCACTGTATCGCAATCCACTGGAAGAACAGGGATCAGAGAGTTAAATGAGGAGGATATTCAACAACTTGGGCTGAACACAAGTAATCAGTGATCAGTAATCAGTGATCTGTGATCAGTAGAGGGTTTTTTGAGATGATAATCGCTTTAAGAGGCAAAATAAATAATACATTCAAAAATAAACGGGGATTTACATTGCTTGAAGTCGTTGTAGCATTAAGCATTGCTGCCATCGCTTTTCCCGCACTTCTTAAAGCTTTTTCTGAAGGGATTAAAAGTTATTCTCTCATTGAAAACAAAACAACAGCATATTATCTTTTACGATTGAAAATGGGGCAGGTTGAGATGACAGGTTACCCAGATGTCGGCAGTGAAGAAGGCGATTTCGGCACTGATTCCCGATTTAGATGGGCAACTGAAGTCACTGATACAGATACAGATGGACTTAGACAAGTGACAGTTGTAATCACATGGGAAGAAAGAGGTCAAGAGAAAAGTCTCCAACTAAGCACCTATATAGCGGATAGAACCATAGAACAACAGACAGATCAACAGCAACAACAGCAGGGATAAAAAATCAGGTTCCTCTCTGAAAAAGGAGGATAAAGGGTATAAGCGTTAAGTTAAGGGAAAAACGTTATTTTTAACGTGAGATAATGTTGTTTCTAGCCCCAAAGGGGCGCCATATTTATAGAAACGATAAACGCCAAAATACGAAGCTCCAGCGGAGCGAAATATGATGGGTAAATATGTCGCTCCTGACGGAGCTAAAAGATTTTTTATTTATGTGTTTTCTATAAATATATCACCCCTTCGGGGTTAAGAGTCCTTAACTTAATGCGTATGGAATAAAGGGGGATTTTAAAATCTTTTTTATCATTAGAGTTTTATTTGAATAATCAGTATAACATCTTTAATCTAAAATTGTCCAAGGCTTATTAAAAACTTATCTGATCAAACAATAGTTGGTTTTAGAATTATGAGACTCTATAACAAAACGAATATAAAAAGACAATACATTTCCTCAAATAAAGGTTTTACGCTCATTGAGATAATGGTTGCTGTCGCAATATCTATGATGATAATTGGGTCTGTTTATGCGGTCTTCAAGTCATCATTGAACGCATATCAGAAAGATGAGACAAGGATCATAATGTTACAAAAATGCAGGACAACACTTGACCGTATAGCTCAAGACGTGACCAATATGTTTTATGCAAGTGATGATGAAGAATTGGTCTTTTTATGTGGCGATAATGCAGACCCTGAAACTAATATGGATATGGACATGGTCAGTTTTGTCACAGTAGTAAATCCAAACCTTAGGGATTACGTCCCACAAGAGGAGAGTAAGACAAGTAATACATCGTCAGATGAAGAAGAAACAGAAAACAATCTGCCAAGCGATCTTGCAAGGGTAGTTTATTTTATAGGACAAAACCCAGAAACAGACGAACCATTAATGAGCCTTATGAGAGTAGAGACAACTAAACTTGATACACAAAATCTCCAAGACATGCTTGAACAAATGCAATCATCTACTAGATCATCACAATCAGAGGAAGTCCAAGAGTTGCTTAAATCATCAGTGCTTATGGATAACGTCGCAGGACTTAACATAAGGTATTTTGACGGAAGCGATTGGGCTGATACATGGGATATGGAAGAGGAACAACAGCTTCCACAGGCTTTGGAGATCACTCTTTCGGTAACAGACCCAGACAACAAAGGCACTCCATTAACTCAGGCGATAGTTGTCTATTTAAATTTCAGTACTCCTGTCGGTCAGCAATCAGGTGGGCAAAACACTGCTGGTCAAGGCAACCAAATGACTTCTACACAAAGATAGATTATTATGGTGATCGCTATGAATAGCAATAAAGGATTATCATTAATAGCAGTTTTATGGATAGTCACAATATTGACTATTTTAGCGTCGGAGTTTATGTATACACTTCAGCTTGAAGTTAAAACATCAAGAAACTGGAATGACCAAATTAACGCTTACTATTCTGCAAAGGGCGGATTTGAAACAGCTATCGCTTATTTGAGAAGTGACGAAACAAGCTATGATTCGCTTGATGAGGACTGGGCTAATGGTTTCACTGGCGAACTCAACAATACAAATTTCAACGCCAAAATGATAGACGAATCAGCCAAGATTAATGTAAATACAATAGATGAAGGCACATTGACAAAGGTAATACAATATTGCTTAACTAATCAACAAACGGGTGAGAATTTATCGGAAGCAGAGATTACAGCACAAGCTCAACAACTTGCATCGGCAATAATAGCTAAAAGACCTTATAGGACAACCGCAGAGATGGCTAAAGCAGAGGGAATGACCCCTGATATATTATATGGTTGGACAGGTGATGATAACACCAACCAACAAAGTAATACAAGAAGCACAAACACAGAAGAACAAAATGCCATAGCATTAATTGATATAACAACAGTTTTTTCAGCAGATAAAAATGTCGCAAATGATGGCAGTAAGCGAGTAAATATAAATACAGCAGATGCAAATCAAATAGTGCAAGGGGTAAATGTTCAAGGTCAGGGACAGGGACAACAACAGCAAGTTATAACTCAACAGGAAGCACAAGCTATTGTTGATTACCGAAGCCAAGCTACAAATCAACAAGGACAACAAGGCGGGCAAATGCAACAAGGACAGACTGGACAATCACAAATTCAGTTTGGTCAGACACAAGGTCAAATGAATGTCGGTGGACAGCAGATGCCTACTGGACAAACTGGACAACAGGGCGGAAATCAAGCATATAGAAATATAACAGACCTTTTGAACGTCCCTGCAATCTCTCAACAGACATTAAACTCTATAAGGGATAGGATCACAGTTGATGATCAGCAACAAGGCGGAGGACAACAAGGTAGAGATCAAGGTCAACAGCAAACTCAACAGCAAAGAATTAACATTAATACCGCAAATGCAGACCAATTAAAAAGCCTCAGTAACCGAATAGATGATGGCATAGCAGAGAGCATTATCAGATATAGGCAAAATAACAGATTTGACAACGTAGACGAGCTTTTACAGGTTAGGGCGGTATCCATTCAGGATTTGAGGACTATCGCTGACAGAGTCACAACAACGGATGACGCAGTCTTGCCGGGCAAAATAAACATAAATACAGTCCCTGTGGAGTTATTACAGCTATTGCCGGGTATGGATGAGACAAAAGCTAATGCAATAATCGCCTATCGCGAATCTGGAACAACATCATCTTCTTCTAGTTCATCAACAAGAAGGACGACATCTGGAACAAGCCAAAGAAGTAGCGGACAGGTAAGCAATCAACAAGGTCAAGGCGGTCCATTTGATAATATAGGTCAACTCTTGGATGTAGAAGGTATTGATGAAAACACATTCAGGCAGTTGGTTGACATAGTTTCTTATCGTAGTAGTGTTTTTCGCATTGAGGCGACAGGAACTTCAAAGGATAATAAGATCAAAAATGGCTTTACTGCCATCGTTGATCGCAGTGGAAATAGAATTCAGATAAAATATTGGAAACAGATGTAAACAAAGGAGTTTACTTTGGCAAGGAATCAAATAACAACAATTGATATTGGCACAAATGCGATCAAAATTATGGAGCTAATCCTTACGAATACAGGTGTGATCGTCCATAATTACGGATCAATGAAGTATCCACGCAATTCTGCGGGAGATAAAATAACAGATGAAGTCATAGTTGAGACATTAGTCCAATTGATAAAAGATAAAGGCTTCAAAACAAAGAATGTGGCATTGTCCATTCCACGTCAATTAGTCACGGTTAAAGGATTATCTGGATTGCCCGGAACTGCTACTGATGAAGATATAGCAAAGATGGTGCCTATCCAAATAGAGACTGAACTTCCATTCTCAATTGAGGAAGCAGAATATAGTATTTATAATGTCCAGAGGACAACGGATAACGTCTCGCTTGAAGTAGTTGCTGCAAAGAAAACCTCAATTGATAGATATATTGACATTGCGGACAAAGCAGGAGTGAAGGTCGGATTTATTATACCATCTGCTTTTGCTACTTATGGTGTTGTCTTTGATCAATTAAGAGAAAGCCTCGCAAATAAGAGCATAGTAGTCGCAGACATCGGCGCAGGTGGGACAGATATTTGCATTATTCAACACGGCAGATTGGCTTTTTCAAGAGGTTTTCCTTATGGCGGAAATAACCTTACCTTGATGATAGAAAAAGAGGAAGGATTGACCTTTGAAAATGCAGAAGCACAGAAATTGAAAATCGCTAATCTCTCATCTGGTTCTGATGAACAGCTAACATATCAATGGGCAGATGCCCTTTCAAATCAGATAATCCAATCTATACGAGCTTTCACAGGCAAAGATTCTAGCGCTGGAATTGATAATTTAATGCTTTGCGGTGGATGCTCTCAAATTCCCGGTCTGGCACAATATATGAGCAACAAGCTTGGCGTAGAAGTCAATCTTTTAGGTTCATTTTCAAATGTAAATACTGATCTAATCAGAGATGAAAATGTAAACGAACGAAGTCTAACCGTAAACATTGGATTAGGTTTAATCGCTTTAGCTGGAAAAGACCGAACTCCGACTGTCACTGTCAATCTCCTTCCCAAAGAAATTCTTGAAAAAGCGAAGAAGGTTAGACAAAGAATTGTAATGGCTTTGTCTGCTTTTGCAGCAGTTATTGTCATAGCTTTTGGTGTTTTGATGTTTAATAATTGGCAGGAGTCACAAGCCAAAAAATATAAAGAAGTTGAGGAACAATTATTAAAACTGGAAAAGGACCCAGTTATAGTTAATGCAAAGCAAACGCTTGAAAAAAGTATCTTGATGGAGAGGGTAATGGTCCCTTATGTCACTCCTCTTGAGATACTCAGAGAGATGCACGAGAAATTGCCCTCTCGTGATAAGTTAGCATTGACAAGCTTTAGTATAGACAGAAATGGGAAATTGGTTCTCAACGTTGAGGCTTTGTCTCATGCTGACATAGGTGAAGCTGTTAGGATACTGAGTGAAATGGAGGACCCAAACAATCAAAAGTTGTTTGATGGCGTTGATAACGGTGCAATTTCTAAGATTACAAAGGACAATAAACCAATACTTCAAGTGCAAATAACATGCACCTTGAACAAGGGAACAACACAAGAGAACGGGAAAAATGAGAAAAATAACAAATCGTGAAAAATTTATGATCGGTTTTGGGGCGTTAGCTGCTATTGGCATAATCGTTTATTTTCTGATTTTGCCTTTTTTCACAGGCGATCAGAAAAAAGCTGGTTCAGATCTTAAAGTTAAACAGGAAAAAATAGAATCGCTGAAAAAACTCAAAGCAATAGAACCATTGATAACTGATCTTGAAAGCAACATGCGAACACAATTAGGCTATAGTCAGATGTCGTTTAATAAAGACACTGCTGAACCTACTATAATGAAATATCTTGCGCAGATCGCAAACCAATCAGAAATTAGGGAAATTGAACAGTTAGACGTCAAGCCAGAGAAAAGCAAGAAAAAGCAAACAACTGCTCAAAAAGATGATCAGAATACCTTAAAATCAATAGTAGATCGTCTATATACAGTCCAATTATTAAAGGAGAAAGATAGCTCTTTCCAGTTAGATACAAAAGAAAGCAGTTCAAGCTCCGACGATAAAGCTGTAAGACAGGTATCAGATACCGAAAAAAGCAACGAAAGCGACAAAAATAAAAGCATTAATGAAACCGAGCAGAAGGGATCTTCGGAAAGTAGCTGGATTCTTTTCCCAATTATGCCGAAAGATGTCCCAATTGATGTAAAACGTGCATTTGTTGGATATGTTCAAACTCATAGTGGTCAAAACCCAATTAGCGAGGATTTGGATAACATAATAGATTCAGCAGGGGTTAAAGATAAAGAGGAAAAGGATAAAATAATAAAGAAGTTAAATCTATATAATGATCGCGTGAAACAAAGAAAAGGCGAGGTCTTTGGCTTAATTAACAAGATGGATATTATCAAAAATATAAAGTCAGAGAATAAAGTTGGAAGATTTACTGCAAAGATGGTATTTAAAAGCGAAATAACCCAATTGGTTAAGCTTTTATATAATTTACAGACATCTGCTAAATGGATCAAAATTGACTCTATACAAATAAACGTTGCAGATAGACAAAAAGGGATATTGGCTGTGGAAATGAGCATGACAGCCACTGCCCTTTATGAAGGAGATAAAAAGGACGAAAATGAAAGGATGTGAAAAAATGGTGTTACTAAGATTTGGCATTTTTTGTCTTGTAATCGTAGGCATTTTAGGATTAAGCTACTATTTTTTGGCGTCTGCACAGGAAAATGGTCAACGAGTTGAAATAAAAATAGAATCTAATCCGTCTGGTAATGTATCTGATAATGTAATGATCATAGAAGGCGAACCAACAGGCGAAAAACCTGTCCGAAGAGCTTTCATCAGATCGGAAGATGGCAAGACATTTACCGTTGAGCCTGAAAAATCTAACGATCCGAAAAAATCTGACAAAAATATCAATAAAGAGGAAAAGAAGGAAATTAAGCGAGAAATGCGTCAAATGAGTAAAGGAGAATCGCCACAAGCAGATACAAAAAATAAAGAAAAAAAGAAGTCCAGTGAAAACAAACAGGATCAGAGCGAATCGCAACCGATGCCACAAATGGCAAATGTGCCTCAACAGACACCATCACCACAACCGAAAGGTCAGCCATCTGCTAACAATGAGGGAATTAATCTATATATAAATGCAATTGTAAATAAAAATCTTTTTATGCCATTAGGCTGGGTTAAAAGAGAGCAAAAAGCCTCTTATATTCTTACAGGCGTTGTCTCAAATGCAGAGAATATAAATACTAGCAAGGCTTTTATTGAACAGGCAGGGGCGAATAAAAGTTATTATGTATCCCCTGGTGATACTATTGGAGACGCTAAGGTTGTAGAAATAGACGAATGGAGCGCCAAATTAGAGCGATCAGGAGAGCAAATAGCATTGAAATTAGGTGAAGGAACTCGCTCTGGAGCGATGGGCGGATTTAGAGGCGAAGGTCAAAGACAAAAAGGCGGAGGAGAACAAAAACCCGGTGGCGAAGCAAGAAGAGATTTTCAAGCTGGCGACTCGGGCGGTCAAAGAAGAGGGTTTGATGCTAGCAAATTACCGCCTTTTGTAAAGCAGATGCTTGAGGAAAGGGGAATTTCTATAGAAGAACTGCAAAATAATCCTGAGCTTCAACAAAAACTAAGGCAGGAGTTTATGCAGAGGTTTCAAAGCGGAGAATTTGGCGGAAGACGAGGTGGAGGAGAAACACCAATGCCTCAGCCAATGCCCTAATAATGCTAATGCAAATATTAAAATAAAAACTCATAAAGGCAAAGATATATAAAATATTCTTGCTGTTTTGTCGGAGGAAAAAGAATGAATTATGGTTTTTTGGGAACTTCAAATGATAAACGTCATAGACTTTGGTCTGATGTTTGTCTATCTTATAATATAAACCTTATATTGTCTGCTATACTTATATCGGTGATGATATTTGTCTTTGTTGGCGATATAATAGCTCAAGGACCACCCCCAGGCGGACCTCCCGGCGGTCAGCAAAGCGAAAGAGATATACGGGTTGTTGAACGTGGGAGAGATGGGAAAGCAACAAGAATATCATTCTTCAATGTTGTAAATGCTAATATTCAAGATATTCTTAAATTTATGAGCGATGAGACCAACCTAACCATAATAGCTAACGAAAGAGTTCAAGGAAAAGTCACAATAGTAAACCTAAAAGGTGTAACTGTTGACGAGGCATTAGATGCTATAAAAACCTCGTTACTCTCGTTAGGCTTTACTATGGTTCGCGTCAATAGGACTATCGTAATTGTCCCCGTTAGTGAAGCAAAAGCAAGACCATTAAGGGTTCAAATCGGCTCTGATCCAAATTTAATAGACTCTACTGATGAAATGATAACTCAGATAATACCTTTGAATAGTGCTGACGCAGCTGAGATGTCTCAAAATCTCAAAAACCTTATTCCAAAGGACGCAGATATTTTTGCAGATACGACAACAAATTCACTGGTGGTCACAGATACTTCTGCTAATATAAAAAGATTGGCTCAGATAATAAAACAATTAGATACTCAACCTTCTGGTGTATTAAAGACGCAGATATTCCAGCTTAAATATGCGACAGCATCAACTCTTGCCCAAACACTCAACGATCTTTTCAGGCAGAATGTAGAAACTGCAAGGGCTTTTCAAAAGTTAAGCAGTAGAGGTCCTGATGAGATGATGAAAATGCTTGATATGGCGAGACGTGAGGGCAGAATGCCTACAAGGGGTATTGATGTAGTCAGAGGTCAAGTATTGATCGCAGGTGATGATAGGACTAATAAACTTATTGTAACTGCTTCTGAGACGAATTTGGAGATCATAGAGAAATTAATTGAAGAACTTGATAGCAGTAGGATTGCACAAGCAGAGATCAAAGTATTTTTGTTAAAAGCAGGCATTGCAGAGGATATTGCACAGGAATTACAGACACTTTTGCAAGGCACGGGTGCTCAAAATCTACCACCATGGGAACGTTGGCGTGCAAGGGAATTACAGACTACAACAAAAGGAATTCAAGGAACCGTTAATATCGTATCAGATGAAAGACTAAACGCAGTCATTGTATCTTCCGATCCACAAAATTTCCCAATAATAGAGGAAATAATAAACCAATTGGATCAACAAACCGCCCCACAAGAGGTAATTAAAATCTTTCCATTGAAATATGCCGATGCAACTTCTGTTGTGCAAAACCTTGAAGATCTATTTCAGAATCAAAGCACAAGAGATATGCCTTGGTGGGAAAGGGAACGAAGGAGATTTGAGAGAGGCGGTAGAGAGGAGCAAATAACCGGCATACAGGGACAGGTTAATCTTGTTGCGGATACAAGGCTTAACGCTATTGTAGTGTCAACTGCTGCGGTTAATATTCCTATCCTTCAAGACCTTATTGACAAATTAGACATTACCATTCCAGACTTAGAGACCGACACAAGGATATTCCAATTAGTCAATTCAGATGCAGAAAGCGTAGCGGAAATATTAAATAATATATATGCACAAGGAAATCAAAGGAGAGGTGGAGGCGGTTTTGATTTCTTCTTCTGGATGCCAAGACAATCACGAACTACGCAAAGATCGGGCGTCCTTACAGGGTCAATATCAATAGAGGCATATACAAGAACTAACTCAATCCTTGTCACCACTTCATCTGCAAGAAATTTTGAGATAATCCAAAAACTGATAGAACAGTTAGATCAACCAACTCCTCCGGATTATAGATACTCAACCTTCATTTATCCATTGGAATATGCTGATGCGGAAGATTTGCAATCTCTTCTTAACGATGTCTTTTCTGAGGAAGGTGGCGGAATAAGCTCACGAGGAAGGAGCGGGCAAATGAACTTTTTCAGAATGATGATGACGGGAAGATCGCCTGTCCCAAGAGATACAGCCACTTTGTTCGGTCAAGTCAGGATTAATGCAGACCCAACTACTAACTCTTTGATCGTGACTACACCAGAAAGAAATCACGAAGCAGTAAAAGAGATTATTAGGCAATTAGACATAAGTCGCGGACAAGTATGGATGGAGATCAAAGTCCTTGAAGTCTCATTAGGAGAAGAAAATAATTTGGGAATTGATTGGACTTGGAAGGAAGGTAATCATCTTGGCAAAGATGGATTAAATGCTCTATTTGGGACTGATTTTAACGTCGGTGATTCAAGTATGGGATTTACATATAAAGTCTTTAACAAAAATCTTACTGCGACATTAAACGCTCTTATGAAAGAAAATAAGGTTGAAGTTCTATCTGCACCGTCAGTTCTCACACGAGATAATCAACCGACAACGCTCAGTAGAGGCAAGGATATTCCATATCTGCAAAGCACACAGACCAACCAATTTGGGCAGATTATGTACAATTACAGCTTCCTACAAGACATAGGTATAAATCTTAGCATAACACCTCATATCGCGAAATATGGCACTAAATCAAAAATGTTAAGAGAAGGTGAAAAGCGCACTATTGGGTTAGAAATTACAAGAATTAATGTAAGTAGCTTCCTTGAATATACTGATTTCAATGCCC
>DTPJ01000276.1 GCA_011334435.1 Candidatus Poribacteria bacterium
CGTTTGACATATCATTAGTGAATTTAAGTATTACGTCAGGTATAGACCAGTTGTCAGGGTTATCATATAAACCAAGCACAACATCTGCGGGCCAAAGGAAAAATTCGTTTATCTGATTTGGAAGCTTACTGACATAATCTTTAACAAGAATTTTGTTCTTTTCTAAAAAATTTTCATCGTCTTTTGTGTATTTATCGCCGAAAAAATGCCTTCTGACATTGAAGTCAAGACCTCTTGTCTTCATATATTCTGGCATTTGATATATTCCATCATCTGAATGAAGATGGATTGCGTTAAGTTTGGTCTTTGCAGAAAAATCAACCCAGTCATCAAATCCACTTTCCCAATGATATATGACAACACTTCTATGATTAAAAGTTGGTGAGCATTTGACGTCGATGCCTTTTATGAATATGTCGTCAGTTTTAGGGATAAACTCATTCTCTTTTCCGGGAAAGTAAAATCTTACACCAAGCCTATTTAGATAGTCATATACTCCATAAAGCGTCCCTCTTGGTGTTTTCCCATAAATCACGATATTATCTGCGACGTTTTTTATAATAAAACTATCACTATGAGACCTATCAAGATCGCTTAATATATTTTCAGAATTATACGGCAAACAGCCAATATAAATAGAATGGTCATAGGGTTTATCTGTTATATCTACCTGTCTATCAGTCATAGAATTTAGATATTTCGCCATTTCATTGACGGCAAATTTTTCAATTTCATTAGCATCTGCTTTAATTACAATTTTAATATTATTTGTCATCATTTAGTCCTTTTAATATTTCTTATGGTTTCTTTCCCCTACTTAATATTGATAATTCACCGTCTATAACTATATCTTTAAAGTTAGGCAATTCAATAATACATTGACCTCTTACAGGAAACTTTATGTCCCCTAACTCCACAACTTCAAAAGATATTGATGCAGGATACTTAAATATAGGTGGAAGTCTATCTATTTTCATCATATAAACTTTGTGTCCATCAACGACTTTTTGACCTACAACTCTTACGTTTATTTTACTGGACTCCCGATAAACATATAAATTTAGAGTAATGCACTTGTCAACGTATAGGTCCTCATTGTTAAATCTATTGATAAGCATAAGAAAAGATGAGAATGTGTCTTGAATATCTGGTGGGGTATTACTGACGATAGTGCTATCATCATCAAACGAAGCAACACGTTTATTCTTGCGGTCAAAATACACGTTTTCAGTAGGTTTTTTAGAGCCATCTTGCATTATCTTGTAGACTTCGTATCTTACAGGCAAAGCAGATGTTGGATTTATATAAGAATCAAACGTGTTTGATTCTCTATACATACGAAGGAATTTTATGATGAAGCTTAAAAATCCTTTTACCTCTGTAACATGAGACCTTACGATAACGGTATCTTGACCTCTAACATTTTCCTTTCCGATAACTTCCATATCGCCTTGTGCAGATAATCCCCACCATTTAACAGCTAAGGAGAATTTTACCCCGAGATTATACACATCAAGGCTACTACTTTCGGTAGATGAGTTTGAAGAAAAGGACAGAATTATAATAATAAAAACAACTCTAACTTTTTTATTGTTAAAGACAAAATTCATTTGGTATTGAGCTTTATGATACTGTTGCAGTTGATTCAACAGACCTCGCTGTATAATGTTTTTTAACCCATCTATCCAAAGCGCCGATAGGGTCATTGACAACTTCTTCGGTTACAACAAAGTCCGCTTTTCCTGTATTTCTCTTGATCAAATTAAGTCCATGATAATAATCTTCAAGAAGTTTATCACAAAAAGCCTTTATATTCATACCCTCTGCCTGTGCTTTCTTGTTTATAAGTTCAATGGCTTCATCTGAAAATGTGAGATTTATTTTATATTTTTCGGCATATTCCTTTTCATATTCTCTTATCATTGCTTTTGCGATGAGTTTTTTGTTTTCGGTTGGATCATTTATGAGTTTTTGAAGTTCTCCAACAGGGTCTTCAATCATCTCCTTAGTCACTATAAAGCTTTTTATATCGGTAGATGGCAGTTCAAACTTAAACTCACGGAAAACTCTTTCGCAGACGGTCGCCAAAGCCCTTGCACCAGTCTTCTCCTCATAAGCTCTCTTCGCAATTTCCATCAAACTTTCATCAGAGAAGATGACATCAATACCGTAAGCTTTAAACGCCTTTTTATATTGTTTTATTATTGACCCTTCTGATTGTTTAAGAATGTTGAATAGGTCTTCAACTGATAGTTCGTGGCAAACGACGCGGACAGGCAATCTTCCGACAAATTCAGGCTCAAATCCAAATTTAACCAAGTCTGACGATTTACATTCTTTAAGATAATCAACGTTGACCTTCTTTGACTCAACTTTTGCACCAAATCCTATGCCCTGTTTCTGAAGCCTCTCTTTTATTATATCTTCTAATTGATTGAATGCCCCGCTTACAAAAAATAGTATGTGTTTTGTATTTATAGTTCGCTTTTCTACTTTTCCTTTTTTCTGGAACTCCATCATCGCTTGTAATTGTGATATTGGGTCATAGGGAGTGTTAAGGTCTACGTCTGTATCTTCCATTAGCTTTAAGAGACCTGTTTGGACTCCTCTTCCGCTTACGTCTTTGCCTATTAAATTAGCAGCACTTGCAATTTTATCTATTTCATCAATGAACACCATACCATATTTAGCGACGTCAACATTCCCTTCTGCCTCTGTTACGAGATCACGGATAATGTCCTCTACATTTCCGCCGACATAACCAGTTTCACTAAATTTAGTTGCGTCAGCCTTGACAAATGGAACGCCGATCAGCTTGGCAAGAGTTTTTATCAAGTAAGTTTTGCCAACGCCTGTCGGTCCTATTAAAAGGACGTTCTGCTTAGTATATTCTTCATCAGAATCGGATTTTGAATCTCCTTGTTCTCTTTCTCGTTTTATACATTCTGCGACATGGTTATAATGATCGCATATAGCAATTGCCAGAGTTTTCTTTGCGTCATCTTGTTTTATAACATATTTATCAAGATGTGCTTTGACTTCCTTTGGTTTAAGGTTAAAGTTAAAGCTAAACTTGCTTGATTTACTCTTTCCTTCCCTAACGCCATCTTCATTAGCTTCTGGGTATGGTGGTATTACTCTGACATCTTGTATTCCATCGCCGTAATTTTTCTTTAAAAATTCGTTGAGTTCTCTTTGTAGTTCTTCTGGTGTAGGAATTCTTCCTTTCACTTTATATCGTCTCCTTCATTAAAGATTTATAAAAAAGGGACAGAATACACTGTCCCTGAATTCCCGTCTATGGATTGATCTGATTTATTATCACGGTTGCAAACGTGATTCTCCAAAATTTATAACAAAATGATAAGACGAGTTATTCCGAGATCGGTTTACTTCTAAAATTTATCTAAGCTAATGCCAGTAAGTCTTCTATGTGCTTCAAGATATTTTTCAGATGTTTTCTTAACTACAAAGTCTGGCAATTCAGGCGCAGGCGGTTTTTTGTCCCATTTAATTTCTTCAAGATAATCTCTGACGTATTGCTTATCAAAGCTCTTTTGTGATCTTCCCGGTTCATAGTCATCTATTGACCAAAATCTTGATGAATCAGGAGTTAAGACCTCATCAATTAAGATCACTTTGCCATCATAGATACCAAACTCAAACTTTGTGTCCGCTATGATGATGCCTTTAGATTCTGCATATTTGCTTGCAGTTAAAAGTATTTGGATGCTTTTCTCTTTAACTTCGTTGAATAGCTCTTTGCCGATAAGGTTTTCTGCTTGAAAATAGTCCAACTCCACATCATGCCCAGTGTCTGATTTACTGGTTGGAGTAAAGATCGGCTCTGGTAGTTTGTCCGATTCTTTTAATCCCGATGGTAGTTTTATTCCACAAATTGATCCTTTCTCTTTATAAGCCTTCCAAGCACTGCCAGAAATATAAGCTCTGACAACACATTCAAGGTCAATACGTTTCGCCTTTTTTACGATCATACTTCTACCATCAAGAATCTCTTTATAAGGCTCTAATTCTTTCGGAAATTCATTGACATCAGCAGTGATAAGATGATTATCTATTATATCTTTCGTCAAATTAAACCAAAAGACCGATAAAGCTGTTAAAACTTTGCCTTTATATGGTATCCCTGTTGGAAGGACGACATCAAAGGCAGATAAACGGTCTGTTGCGATAAACAATAACCTTTCATCTAAATCATATATATCCCTCACCTTGCCGATACTGAAAGGTTTTATATTTGCCAATTTCGTTTCTGTTATAACATTTATCATACTTTATATCCTTTATTTTACTAATTTACTTATTGCTTTAAACTCGTCTGTCCCCGCCTTATCCATTAATTGAAAAAGTATCATTTCTGTTGATGCGATGAAAGCACCTGATTGTCTCATACGTTCTATGGCTATATCCCTGTTTCTTTGAGTTCTTGATGATACTGCATCCGCTATCAAATGAACCTCATAGCTCCTGCTGAGTGCGGAAAGTGTGGTTTTTAAGACGCAGACATGGGCTTCAATACCGAATATAACAAGGCTTGGACGATTTATCTGATCAATTTTATTAACAAACTCATCACAACCAAAACAATCAAATGAAATTTTTTCTATTATTTCCTGATCATTATCAAGTTTTATTTCATTAACAGTGCGTCCAAGTCCTTTCGGATATTGTTCTGTCACTAATAATGGAATATTGAGAATTGATGCTGATTGAACAAGCCTATTCGCATTATCAATTACACCCTGAATATCATAAATAACGGGCAAAAACTTTTCCTGAATGTCTATCAATATAAAAACACAACTATCTCTTTTTATTATGCCAAGGTTCATTAATGAACTCCGATGATATAAATTATTTTCTCATTGTCATCTTTTTTATATCTTTAAGATCACCAGCTTTTAGAAGATAAAAATATATCCCTCCAGCGACTATTTCGCCTTCCTCATTTCTGCCGTCCCAATATGCAGAATCCGACTTTGACGTGTATATTCCTGCCTTTTTATTGCCTAATGATAATGTTCGGACAATCTGTCCATTTTGGTTATATATTATTATCTCAACGTCAGATTGAGATGAAAGTTGAAAGGGAATCCATGTCTCTGGATTAAAGGGATTAGGATAGTTATTAAGAAGGCATGTTATATTAGGCATAGATTTTGGATTGTTTAGAACGAACTTGTCTTCCTCTGATGGATCAACAGCAGATAAATTTTCCTTAACAACGATCATTTGATTTGCGGAAATATTTTTAAGCCTTGTCTTTACACCAGATTGCCAAAAAACTTCAACCATATCAACCTTTGTTTTTTCCCCAAGTCCAAAATGTGCGATAAAACTATCCTGTGACCCGTAAGCTGTCCCACCTGATATTTCCCTTATTTGGATTTTCCCATCAGCAGTAACCTTTATTCTTGTCCCTATGCCATCTCTGTTACTCAGAGAGCCGATCGTTTTAACCTGTAACCAGTTATTTTTATTGCCTTGATTTTCATAGAGTATGTTTGATCTTGTGGTAAATGAGACATAAATATCAAGATCGCCGTCTTTATCATAATCGCCCGATATTGCACTCCAACTATTTCCGAAATTTCCCATTTCTAACTCATCAGTAACGTCTCTAAATGTTCCGTTACCGTTGTTATAATATATAACAGACTTTCCTTTCCAAACTGCTAAGTATAGATCAAGATAACCATCGTTATTAAAGTCACCGAAAGCAGGAGTGCAATTAGTGCCTGAATTTTCTATCCCTACAATTTCAGATAGGTCTGTAAATGTGCCATTTCCATTATTATGAAAGAGAAATACTTTTTTATATCCTCCGACACAAATATCAAGGTATCCATCATTGTCATAATCAGCAAATACTGCACCTGTGCTTTCATCGTCTGCGGAAACACCGGCGAAATTGGTCACATCTTTAAAGCCGTTACCTTCATTTTGATATAGTATATTTGACGCTCCTTTGTTCGTAACATAGAGGTCAAGATCGCCATCGTTATCATAATCACCCCAAATTCCGCATCTTCCCGGACCAGCATCAGCAACCCCCATTTTTGGGGCAACATCAACAAAATATTTGCCGTTTATATTCTTATAAAGTATGTTTGGCATATCCTCGTTGACTACGTAGATGTCCAAATATCCATCACGATCAAAATCCGCAAAAGAAGCACTTCTCGCTCTTGCTAAATTATCAATTCTGACGCCCTTTGTTATATCTTTAAATATCCCTTTCCCATCGTTTTGGAAGAACACATCTGCGCCGTCATTTACAGGGATATAAATGTCCAAATCACCATCATTATCATAGTCACCAAAAGCGATGCCGACGCCGTCTCCGACAAAGGATATTCCAGACTCAATGGCAACTTCTGTGAATGTCCCATCGCTGTTGTTACGGTAGAGTAAATCCGACGGATCAGCAGATACATAAAGATCAAGATCGCCATCATTATCATAATCGGCAAAAGCAATCCCATTATTTACTTCTGATCCTGCAAGATTAGCTATTTCTGTCTTATTAATAAATTCGTCGCAAAATGCGGAAGATGAGATCGCCAAGATTGCAACAAAAATATATGTGTTTAATTTAATAACCATCTTTATATCAGCCCCATTTTAGATTTTATGCCTCCCTTCATAATTTATCATTAAAATATCTTTTAGTCAAGACGAAAGTATAAAATATAGAGCATTGACATTAATGGCATACTTATTTTATAATTGGTAATCAGAGAAAACAAGGAAACAGGTTTTTTATTGAGAAAGGATGATTTAGCAAATGTATAAGATTGCAGTTCTGCCGGGTGATGGCATAGGACCAGAAGTTATAAATGAGGGATTAAAGGTCATACATAAGACAGCCGAGAAAGTCGGTTTTGACTATGAGACGATATTTTATGATTTCGGTGGAGAAAGATATTTGGAAAAAGGCGGAGACCCTCTGCCAGATTCAGCATTGACGGAATTTAAGGAGATGGATGCAATATATCTCGGTGCAGTTGGACACCCTGACGTAAAACCGGGAGTTTTGGAACATGGCATACTCTTAAAAATGAGATTTTCCCTTGATCTATATATCAACCTCAGACCTGTAAAACTCTATCCGGGTGTATGGACACCGATCAAGGACAAAGGTCCCGAAGATATAGATTTTATCGTTGTCAGAGAGAATACAGAAGACCTGTATGTCGGCATGGGCGGATTTTTTAAGAAAGGCACGCCAGATGAAGTTGCTATTCAGCAATCAGTCAACACACGCAAGGGAGTTGAACGTTGCATTAGATTTGCCTATGAGCTGGCGATGAAAAGGAAAAGAAAAAAACTTACACTGTGCGATAAGGCAAATGTCCTTACTTATGCACATGATCTATGGCGAAGGGTGTTCAACGAGGTTGGAAATGAATATCCCGACGTTGAAAAAGATTTTGCATTTGTAGATGCAACTACTATGTGGATGGTTAAAAATCCAGAATGGTTTGACGTCATAGTGACCTGTAATATGTTTGGGGATATAATAACCGATCTTGGTGCGATGATTCAAGGCGGAATGGGTGTTGCTGCTTCTGGCAACATAAACCCAAACTCAGTGTCAATGTTTGAGCCAATACACGGATCAGCGCCAAAATATAAGGGAACAAACACTGCTAATCCAATTGCTGCTATCTGTGCAGGCGGAATGATGTTAGATCATCTCGGCGAAAAAAAAGCTGCTGAATTGATTGATAACGCTGTATCAAAGGCATTAGCGAGCGGAAAAATAAAAGACCTTTCTGCTGGAAAAATGGGCATGACTACATCAGAGGTTGGCGATCTTATTGCTAGCTTAATATGAATGGAATAAAACTTTAATATGGCATTGTCATTTAGACTTCGGCTAATATTAATTACAGTAACTTTGTATGCCTTAGCGAATATAGCTATGCCTCAGTTAAGTTTGGATTTTGTTTCTGAACAGACATTAGAGGGACATAGCGAAACCGTAACTTCTGTTAGCTTTTCACCTGATGGGGAAATGCTCGCAAGCGGAAGTAACGATAAAACTGTGCGATTTTGGAATGTCAAAGAAAATAGGCTAATCAGAACATTAGATGGTCATAATGACGAAGTTAAATCAATAGCTTTTTTCCCGAATGGTAGAATACTTGTCAGTGTCACATGGAACGGATTCATAAAATTCTGGAATGTCCAGACAGGGGAACTGATCCAAACTATGGCACATAAAGTTCCATATCGCACTGCTTATGGTTTGGCACAGAAAAATAGTATACTATGGTCGGTTGCTATCTCTCCTGATGGTAAATTAATGGCTACTGGTGGACAATATCGTAAAAACTCTTCCAATCCCTTATGGGACGGCAAAGTCTGGTCTGGAACAGTTAGGCTTTGGAGTCTTCCGAAAGGTGAATCACTGCGTAACCTTGAATGGCATACAGACGTAGTATATTCGCTTGCCTTTTCGCCTGATAGTAAGATTATCGCCAGTGGAAGTGCAGATAGGACGATCCAATTTTGTAATGCTCAGACAGGTGAACTAATAAAAACATTAGAAGGTCATACAGATTCAGTGCTTACAATTGCCTTTTCCCCTAATGGCAAAATATTAGCCAGCGGTAGTGCGGATAAGACAATCAAATTTTGGGACACAGAAAATGGTAACGTTATTAAAACGCTTGAAGGTCATAAAGATTCAGTGCTTTCTGTGTGTTTTTCAAAATATGGTAAAACTCTTGCTAGTGGAAGCAAAGATGGCACAATAAAGATATGGGACGTCCAAAAAGGTGAATTATTAGCAACATTCGTCGGGCATGAAGGAGGAGTTACTGAGGTTGATTACTCTCCAGATAGAACTATGATCGCCAGCGGAAGCACTGATAAAACGATAAAAATATGGCGAATTAAATGAGCAGTGACCAGTGATCAGTAATCAGTGATCAGTGAGAAGAATTTAATAAAATATGACTTATCTCAAAAGTTTTTCTATACAAGAAAAAAATTTATCCCTGCCAATATACTTCCCCGATGCCACAAGAGGCGTAATCAGAAGCCTTGATAGCCAAGACCTACAAAAAAGCAAAGTTGAGGGCGTTGTCGTAAACAGCTTTCATCTCATGTCTAAACCGGGTCAGAGTGTGATAAAATCTCTTGGCGGTATAAAGCGTTTTATGAATTGGAATGGTCTCATTGTCTCTGATTCTGGTGGATTTCAATTGTTATCCCTTGTCTATGAAAATAGTTCCTTTGGCAAAATTGATGATGAAGGAATAACGTTCTATCGCGATTCAAAAGGAAAGAAAGGCAGACATATATTAACCCCAGAGAGATCAATTCAGATTCAGTTTAACATTGGTGCGGATATTATGATTTGTCTTGATGATTGTCCATCAGTAAAGGCTACCTATGAAGATCACGAAAAGAGCGTTAGACGAACTATAAAGTGGGCTGAACGAAGCAAAGATGAATATAAAAAGCAAATTTTAAACAAGAAACTTCTAAATCCCCCATTGATTTTCGCAGTAATACATGGAGGAGATAATAAAGAATTACGAGAAAAATGCGCAAAAGAACTTATAAAAATTGGATTTCATGGCTACTGCTTTGGTGGATGGCCACTCAATAGCAATGGGGAGATAAATTATGACATACTCTCATGGACAGCATCACTTATGCCCGATGATCTGCCTAAATTTGCACTTGGCGTCGGAAACCCAAAAGCAATCGCTGACTGTGTAAAAATTGGTTATAATATCTTTGACTGTGTCCTTCCAACTCGCGATGCTCGCCATAAAAGGCTTTATGTTTTCGCAAAAGACCCTAAGGAAATTGATATATTTAATGAAGAAAAAATAACAGAGTTTATATATATATCCGACGAAAAATATGTTAGAGATCCTAAACCTGTAAGTCAATACTGCGATTGTTATACCTGCTGTAATTATTCCAAAAGCTATCTTAACCATCTTTTTGAGATAGAAGACCCTTTATCATGGCGACTTGCAACCATCCACAATTTGAGGACATACACAAAGTTAATAGAAATTCTAAGAGAAAATGTTTAATGATGATTTTAATGACATAGTCCAAAATATAATCCGTTCTAAGAAATATAAGGGCTTATACAAAAAAACTATTGAGCATAACGTCAAGCGATGCCTTGAAAAATATGGGAAAAAGCAAGCTGAAAGAAGAGCCAGAAAAATATTACATCAGATATGGTCAGCCTATTATGATAACAAACCCAATTTTAAGCATATATACGAATCTTTTATAGATAAATTAGGAATTAATAATGTGACAGAATCGGAGATAAAAGAAAGGATTATCAAAATATTATCAATACAATCGTCAACTTGTGAAAGGATAACTATATTAGACAATTTTTATAAGCAGATATTCGCTGTAACGGGAAAACCTTCATCTATAATTGATCATGCTTGTGGATTAAACCCATTGACATATTTCTGGATGAACCTTGATAGCGATGTCAAATATCAAGCCTATGATATTGAAAGCGATCTAATTTGGTTTTTGAATTCAATTTTCGAATTTTGTAAATTAGATAATATAGAGGCAAAGCTTGGCGATGTCTTAATAGATGAATTTGGCTATGCTGATGTCGTTTTTATGTTTAAGCTTTTGCCAATTCTTGAACAGCAAGAAAAAGGTTCTAGCATAAATGTAATGAAAAGTTTAAGATGTAAGTATTTGGTCGTCTCATTTCCTATCAAGAGCCTTTCTGGAAGCGAAAAGGGTATGAGGGAATTTTATTCAAATTGGTTTAAGAAAACAATAGAAAGTGAAAAATGGAAATTTGAGGAGATTTTGTTCAACACTGAGTTAGTTTTTGTAGTTTGTTTTTAG